>JALWSL010000738.1 GCA_027080405.1 Planctomycetaceae bacterium | reverse complement strand
ATCCATACCAACACCGCGTCCGGAAACGGAACTGACTTTCTCCGCCGTGGAAAGCCCGGGGTGAAAGATGAATTGATGGATGTCGTAATCGCTTAAATTGGCCGCATCGGCCTCACTGACCAAACCGTTTGCGATCGCCTTATTCAGGACGCGTTCCGCATTGATGCCGGCTCCATCATCTTCGATGCAGATGATAACGTGGCCTCCTTCATGGTAGGCATTCAGGTGGATCGTGCCTTTTTCCGGCTTCCCCGCGGCAATCCGCTCCGCGGTTGTTTCGATACCATGATCGGCTGAATTGCGCACCATGTGGGTTAGCGGATCCTTGATGGCATCCAGAACGGTGCGATCCAGTTCGGTATCGGCTCCATCCATTTCCAGTTCAATTTGCTTTTCCGTGATGCGAGCCAAATCGCGGACGAGTCGCGGGAGTTTACTCCAGGCATTTCCGATCGGTTGCATACGTGTTTTCATCACGCCTTCCTGCAGATCGGAAGTGACGCGATTCAGATGGGAAATGGGAGCGGAATAGCGTGATTCTTCATCGTCACGGGAAAGTTGGATCAACTGATTTCTGGCAAGAACGAGTTCGCCAACCAGATTCATCAGACTATCCAGCACGTTCACATTGACGCGGATGGATAGATCTGCGGCAGTCTTTTTTTTGCTGGGATGAGCGTCAGCTTCGACTGGAGCCGCTTTTTTGGCTGGTGCACTTCCCGCCTGCTTCCCGCCGGTACCTGTTGCAGAATTGGACGAATCTGCTTTCTGTTTCTCCTCTTTTTTCTGCTCGGCCAACTTCTCACGATGACGGGCAGCCGCTTCATTGATCGCTTTGTCAAGTTCGTCAAAATCGACTTCGCCGGATTCTGTCATCAATGAAGACGTATCGATTCCTGTCGCCACGGCTGTTTGCGACTCGGCCTGACCACCGGCCGAGGCAGTTGCTTTCGTTTCCTGCCCGGCACTCTTTCCGACAAATTGACTCGCGTCCTTCCCTTCAGCTACCTGTTCCAGCCTGTTGATCAGCTCTTTATGATCGATGCTTGGTTCTTCGCCAGTGGCTTCGAGTCCCTGCATCAATTCCTTGATGCCGTCTATCCCTTCCAGTACAAGGGAAATGGCATCGCTGGTCCGCTCGATAGAACGATCCCGCATTTTCCCCAACACATTTTCCGTTGCATGGGAAACGGCGCCGATGCGCGTCAATCCGATGAATCCGCACGTTCCCTTGATCGTATGAATGGTACGAAACACACTCGCTAAAAGATCATCGTTCTCCGTATCCTTTTCGAAGGCCACGATGTCGGAATCAAGCTGGTTGAGATTTTCCCAACTTTCTTCGAGAAATCCCTGAAGAATATCGTCTTCCATGCGTCATGCAGCTTTATTCTAGAGTGCGAAAAGAAATTCGGACCCTCCCTGGCCCAAAACACGGTAAAACAGCGCAATACCCTCTTTTCCAGGGTCCACGCTAACTCATTGCATCGTCATAAAGGCCACAGATTGTTAAATACAGGTTTGCTTTTTAAGCAGAATTTGTCGATTTTGGGGGTTATCACTGAATTATTGGATCTCCATGTCGGTTTGTATTCGGTTAACTGTGAGGATTCACTTTCCATCTTCCCGTTCGGCGGAACTCACCTGCGTTTACAAAGGTTGAACACACCGCCTTTCAGACATTGTGTCAGTAAACAAAAAAAGCCTGATGCGAAATCAGGCTTTCGGTGTTACTGGTTGATTCAAAACGATTTAGCGTCGTCTTGTGTTGCGATTTGAGGTGGATCGCGCCTGTCGACTGCTACCTCCAGCGTAGTAGACAGCTGGGTCATCGATAATGAATTCCGTTGACCATGTTTTTCCGTCATCCATATTCACGGAGTTGAAAAAGAGCGTAGTGAAATACTTCGCCCGATATCCGTAGGGATACTGAGAAGTCAGATGATCGGCCGGAGTCAAATCGTCAACACCGGGACTGGCGTAATAGTGGACAGCACCATCGGGAGTGAATGACATTCCCAGCGTCCACCAGCCTGGTTCCTTGATGGAAGGACCGGGAATCACGTTACCGTTCCTGTCGCCGCGAATGACAATCATTGCGGAATCTTTATCGTATTTGGCGTCTGTTTTACTATGGAATTGAATAAACATTCCGGGCCAGTACGGTTCCACTTTTTCGACCATGGCTGTGCGGAACAGTCCGCCGAACAGACCACCACGGCGACTTTTTCTGCCGCCCCTGGCTCGGGGATCGGTAATAGGAACCTCTTCCTCTTCCATAATGGTCGTTCGGAGATCGGCACGGAACCCAAAATGGGTGCCGGACCGGTTTTCCCATTTGTCCCAATCAGGAAGATAAACTCTCGCTACACAACTCGGCTTCCAGGAAACAGGAATATGTCGCGTCGCCAACAGGAGATCATCCTGCTGCTGCTTGTAGGTGATACGTCCGGGGATGCCTGTGTGTTTCGATTTGATCGCCAGCGAAAATTGAGAGCCCTCAATCCCACCGGGTGGTGTTTTTACCAGAACAACTGAATCGGGCACGCCACGCTTGGGGCCTTCTCTCCATTTTTTGTTGTTGGAAAAACCGACCGGAGAACGCAGTTGTTCATCCTGTTCACGACTGCTTTTGGGATGATTGTAGTAGAACTTGAAATTGCCTGACTCGAAATCATCGCTTTGCGAATTCATTTTAACACCCGTACCTGGTACGAGTTGCGCTTCCAACTGACAATTTCCCAATAACACAATCGCAGTCAGTAAAGCGGCTCCCTTTAGTCTCTTCAGTAGCATTTCCTGTTTCCTCCTCCCTGAGGACAAGCTTGAAAATCGGCCAGTTGATTGTCGTCAGTCAACTGCCTTTCCATCTGTTTGCAATGAGCACAGCAACGCTGTAAGCAGACCCTCCCCACGGAGATCTTTAGTCTTGCCGTATCAGTTGTATCGGTTGTTCCGAATGCTCTGATCAGAAAAAACGCCTTTTCTGACCGGTTTTCAATCGAGAAACAAAACGGTACAGTAGAACCGATTGTTGATTGTTGAAAATCAGTCCCCACGACAGGAAATATCCTTCCCCATGCGAAACACGACCTACTCCATCCTTTTTCTTTCCCTGATTCTGCTGGGTAATGGTGGCCAGCCCATTTTGGTTCTCGCGGACGGCCCCAAAGATAATCTCCCCGATCAGGTACGGCAGGTTCCTCCAGTTGGAATTGAACTTTCTGAAACTGACAGACAGGAACTGCTTGCCGGGCAGAAAAAACTGTATGCACAAATCGAAACACTGAAAAAAAGCAGGGATGCCCGCATCCGGTCTCTTGTTCCCGATGTCGAAATTTTCGCCCGAGCGATTCGGGACAGCGTCGCTCACCGGGAATTGTTTTCGCAGCGGGATGTCACGACAGCCAAAAAAGTGCTGGCGGAAGGGCTGAAGCGGGCTTCTTCGCTGCAAACGGGAAACGCCTATTGGACGAAGCAAACCGGTCTGGTCGTGCGAGGTTATCGTTCAAAAATTGATCAGACCGTCCAACCGTACGGTCTGGAGATTCCTGCCAGCTATTCGTTCACGGGAAAAGAGAGTTACCGTCTCGATCTTTGGTTCCACGGCAGAGGCGAACGCTCCACCGAACCACTTTTTATCGCCCAGCGCATGTTTCGTAAAGGGCGCTATCAGTCACGCGATACAATAGTGCTGCACCCGTATGGTCGCTACAGCAACGCCTTCAAATTTGCAGGGGAAGTCGATGTCCTTGAAGCCCTCGATCATGCCAGGGAGTCTTATCGGATTGATGAAGACTGCATCAGTGTGCGGGGTTTTTCGATGGGGGGAGCCGGTTGCTGGCAGATGGCGGTCCATTATCCAGACCTGTTTTTTGCAGCCAACCCCGGGGCAGGTTTTTCGGAAACGCCCGAATTCCTGAAGTTCTTCCAGAAAGAAACATTGAAACCGACCTGGTACGAGAAAAAACTTTGGCACATGTACGACTGCACGGACGTTGCAGCCAACTTGTATCAACTGCCGACAATCGCCTACAGTGGCGAATTGGATATTCAAAAACAGGCAGCGGACATCATGGAAACCGCGCTTAAAAAAGAGAATCTGCGATTAACCCACATTATCGGCCCTGGTACGAAGCACGCGATTCATCCGGATTCCGCCAGAATTATTGCAGCGAAAATGGAGAGGCTGGCCAAACGGGGACGGATTTCCGTTCCGATGGAAATCCGCCTTGTCACGTACACGTTGAAATACAACCGCATGCACTGGCTGACAATCACACGTCTGCAGGAGCATTGGGCCCAGTCCCACGTCGCAGCCCGAATACTGCCCGATGAAAACAGAATCGAGATTGATGCCCGCAATGTTCGCGGCTTGAAACTCGATTTCAAGGCAGGAGAATCCCCTTTTGCCCCGGATCGTCCTGTGACATTGGTGATGCATAACACAAAGCCCGCAAAGGGTTCCGATGGCAAACAGATTCTGGTTACCCTGCGTCCGGAAACAGATCGTTCCTGGAGTTGTGAACTGCACCGGATTGGCGATCAATGGCAACTCGGCCCTTCTCCCGCAAACGGCCTGCAGAAAAAACATGATCTGCAGGGGCCGATTGATGATGCCTTCATGGGACCGTTCCTCATCGTCAAACCGACAGGGAGAGCCTGGAATGAAAAGTTGGAACAGTGGTCAATTTCTGAACAGAATCATTTCATCAGGGAATGGCGACGTCAGTTCCGCGGAGATGCCCAGTTTGTTGACGATACCGAATTGACGGCTGAGCAAATCGAAAATAATCACCTGGTCTATTTCGGGGACCCGGCCAGTAACTCCGCTCTGGCCAAAATTATCGATCGACTCCCTTTGAAATGGAATCAACGGGAGTTGACTGTTGCGGGGAAAAAATACGATGCGGCTCATCATGCACCGATCATGATTTACCCCAACCCGGCCAATCCTTCCAAATATGTCGTTCTCAACAGCGGCTTCACCTACCGGGAATTTGCCTACTTGAATAATGCCCGGCAAGTTCCCAAACTCCCTGACTGGGCCGTGATCGACTTACGCAAGAAACCTGATTCCCTCTGGCCCGGCAAGGTTGTCGAGGCAAACTTCTTCAACGAACAATGGCAATTCAAAACAATACAAAAAATAGAAGGAAAGCGATGAATCTCAAGGAAAAAACAGCCGTCATCACAGGAGGTGGTTCTGGCATCGGAGCCGCGATTGCAACCGAGTTGGCCCGACAAGGGGCGTCGGTCGTGGTAGCTGGCCGGAATCTGGAAAAACTCGAAGCGGTCTGCCAGCAGTATCCTGATCAGATTTTCGCAATCGCTGCGGATGTGGGAAACCGGGACGAAGCCACCAACCTGATCAAACAGGCCACCGAAAAACTGGGACATATCGATATTCTCGTCAACAGTGCTGGAACCAATGTTCCAAACCGAATGATGCACAATCTCGATCCGGCCGATTGGGATAAAATGATGCAGGTCAATGCAACGGGCGCCTTCAATTGTATTCGGGAGACGCTGCCTCAAATGCGGGAACGCCGCGATGGTTTGATTATCAATATCTCCTCCATCTCCGGGCTTCGAGCCGCCGCATTGGGGGGCGTCGGATATAACGCCAGCAAATTCGCCGTATCCGGTTTGGGCATGTCGGTTGGCGATGAAGTTCGCGAAGAAGGAATTCGTGTCACCAATATTTATCCGGGAGAGGTCGACACCCCAATTCTCGTCAAACGTCCCAGCCCCGTTTCCGATGAACATCGGGCGATCATCCTCAAACCGGAAGACGTCGCCGCGGCTGTCCTTATGGTTGTCAACCTCCCTCCAAGAGCCCGCGTCCCCGAACTGACGATCATGCCAACCGTGCAATCCTTTATCTGAAAGCAAAAAATCACGGTAACTCGCAGGATAGATAGCAATGCCATTTTGAATGCCGGTCTGGTTTCAGTTCAAGTTTCATTCAAGAAGAAGGGGCGTTGGAACGCCTTCTGCTTCCAGGAAGTAGCCCCACTGAAGTTTTGCGTATGAATGGTGAATCCGAAAAATCATCTGGTTCGAGTCGGCGGGAGTTTCTTTCCGGGGCGGCTGTCCGCAAACAGATTTCACAGACAGGCGAGCAACTGGCGGATGAACTGGTGGAGCGGAACACTGCTCCCGAATCTGGCGACACCGTTCGGTTGGCGACTCGGGCGATGGCTTGTGAATTTTCCGTCATTCTTAATCCGACCAAGGATCGCAGGCAGGTGATTGCGGCTTCGGATACTTTGGATATCGTTCACAAAATTGAATCGGATTTAACTGTCTATCGCGAAACGAGTCGGCTGCTCGAACTGAATCGGCAGGCAAGAGTTGCGGAAACAGAAATACCCGACGAACTGTTTGCGATTCTGAAAGACTCTCTTGATATTGCGAAACAGACAGACGGTGCCTTCACGCCGACGGCGTTGGTGTTGAATCAACTTTGGAGGCGTTGCAAAGCGGCCGGGGTTCCTCCCGAAGCGTCTGCTGTTGTCGATGCCGTTGCAAAAAGTGATTTTCGTGCCGTTCAGTTCGATGCGGAAAAGAGACGGTTGCGTTTTGACATACCGGAAATCGGTTTCGACTTGAGCGGCATCGGCAAGGGATACGCATTGAATCGGGCGGCGGTTCATCTGGAAACCGAAGGCGTTGAAGATTTTCTGTTTCACGGTGGACACAGCAGCATTCTTGTGCGGGGCAGTAACGCGAAATCCGATGGTTGGCCCGTCGGAATCCGTCATCCGCTTTTTCCTCACAAGCGGTTGGCGACGCTGCTACTGAACGATTGCGGCTTTTCATCGAGCGGAAGCGGCGTGCAGTTTTTTCGGCATCAGGGAAAAAAGTACGGTCATTTGTTCGATCCACGTACCGGCTGGCCGGTCGAACATCTGCTCTCCGTAGCTGTGATTGCGCCGACCGCTGCCATCGCCGACGCGCTTTCGACAGCATTTTATGTGATGAAAATTGAAGAAACGCAGCGTTATTGTGAACAGCATCCCGAAATCAAGGCGTTACTGATCCCGCAACCGAAACGGGGGGCACAACTGGAAATAATTCGCATCGGGATTGATGAACACGAAGTCTTCCGGGAAGAAGAAACGGAGCGGTGATCGCAATCCTGTTCTTCTATTCCGATCCTGTTCTTCTTTTCCAAAGCTGCTTTCTTGCGCCAATCGCGATATCCGGGCGTGGCTCACTCTGCCGGTCTCACTCTGCCAATCTCTACTTGTCTGCAGGCGAAGCGGTATCAGACGAAACGGCTTCCAGAAAATCGAAGACCCATTTTGTCGCTGGTTTGGTGGGCATGCCGAGAGAGAGATTCAAAGTAGCATGGTTCTCTCCGCGTGCAGCATGAACTTCGGCGCTGCCTCCTGCCTGTTTGATGGCGGCAGCCAGTGAGCGGGACTGCTTTTTTGAATCGTTTCGTTCCGCGATATAGATGATGAGAAAGGCGGGCATTTTCTTTTGAGGAGTGATTTGCAACGTGGGAGAAACGGCCCTCTGTTTTTTTACATCGGAAGTAAAAACGGAAACGAAAAGTGATTTGAAGAACCGTTCCGGAATATCATTGATGTGTTGCGCAACATCGTAGCAGGCACCATCGAGAAGAATGATGCCCTGTAAATCGGCGAAGGAAAGTTTCTGCTGTTTCAGATATTGTTCGTCTGTCCCGATCAAGGCACAAAGATGCGCCCCTGCGGAATGTCCCATCAATGAAATCCGTTGGGGGTCTCCACTATATTGGGCAATATTATTTTTTACCCAGTTGATTGCCGCCGCGACATCGCCAGCCTGACCGGCAACATCAGCACGTGGGTGAAGCCGATAATTGATACTGACCAGCACATAGCCCGCCTGTGTGAATGCAGCCGGTTTCAAATGCACCTCCCCTTTGCTTCCCAGTTTCCAGGCGCCGCCATGCACCCAAATGACGACCGGATGATGATCTTTTCCATCGGCTGGGGCGTAAATATCCAGGGCCGTTTCCTTGAAGATATCTTGCGGCCGATTCAGATACTCGATATTTCTCTGCACGCGCATTTTACCGGCTGCCAGTAGCGAAACGCAGAGGGGATTTCCGACGACGAGGGCAGCGGCTGCTCCAAGCAGAAACAATCTGTATCGAATATTCATTTCTCCTCCCCCCCCATAATCCGCCATTACCGACACCAACGTATTGTCAACTTATTGTATCGGATATTTCAAAGCGGACAAAATATTTCAAGACAGACAAATTTCCAAAGGTGAGTTGTCGCTACACCAATGATGGAAAAAAGAAACAGCGTTCCGCAAAATTGCAGAGCGGGTAGACCGTTTGTAAAAGAGATATTCCGGTTCCGTTCTGCTTTCGGCAAAGTCAAGCATACCACACGTTCTCCCGGGCGGCTTGATGAACGGCCATATTGGAGCATGATTTGTCGGTTTTGTCTGGCGTCTTCGCGTGAGTATTTTCTCTGTATTACTAACGGTAAAAGTTTACGAACGGCTCGCAAATTTTGGAAAAATATCAGTTTGGTTACGGCGATCAGAACAGACCAGCCGTGCTGGGCTCTCCGTGCCTGTGTGGCTAATACAGGTCAATTTACTATCCGGCCCGGGTTGGGATGGCTGGAATGTACCGATTGGAGAACTGGTGCCAATTGGGCAGGAATCGTTGTTTTTACATGAGATATTCTGTGAATGGAAAGATGTTGTCGTTTTGTCTTATTCTTCTACTGTATCATTGTGATATACTAGGGCTGCATGGATAGGGCGGCTGCATGGATAGGGCGGTGACTATGGACGTCCGATTGAGTGTCATGAAATTGTCTTCCTTTTCGAGGAACACCTGTGAGCAACATCTCGAACGATACGAAAAAGACCTGGTCTCGCCTGTTCCCGAGGAATTCGTGGTGGAAGACGAAAGCCTGGTATGTGCCCGTGCTTTCCGTGATCTCGGCATTGCTTCTGGCGATCATGCTTTTAATCGCGATGCTCATTGTCGATCTTTTCGATTACCGGGGCGCTGTTTCATTCTCGGCTGAGCAGGCCCGTGAAGCAGGAGAGATTTTCGGTTCTGCCTTGAATATTGTGCAGCCTGAAGAAGGAACCGTTCTCAATTCGGAAATCGTTTTGCAGAACCGTGGTTTACTGGGAACGCTGTGGCATTTTCGGGATCGACTCTGGACGCGTCCCTTCATCGCCATCTATCGGCAATCACCGGCGTTGCGCAGTAACAGTTCGGCTTTAATCTCCCTGCTTGTGGTGGGGGCCCTGATTGGTCTGTTGCGGGGGTTTCTCCTGGCGCGGGCACGCCTGATATCCACCCGCATTGGAACCGAGAACGCGAATCACATGCGCATGGCGTTGCATCGGCAGGCGATGCGACTTGGCCCCAGCGACCTGCTCGATACACAGGTTGAACGTGCTCATCAGCTATTCACCGAAGATACGGCGATCATTCGTGATGGAGTGACCGCGTTCGTCTATCGAGTTGGATTGCACCCCGTCACGCTGGTTGTGTTGGGGACGGTCGCGCTGTTGGTCAGTCCGCGACTGTTTCTGCAAATGATCGTTCCATTACTCGGTTGCTGGTTGCTGGTACAGTGGGAGCGGGCCCGTTTCAATCACGCCCACCGTTTGCGGGAAGTGGAGTTGGAAAACCGGATGAATCTGTTGGCTGAAAGTCTGTTGAAAACCCGACTGATTCGTGGCTATTCGATGGAGGCTTATGAAAGTTCCCAGTTTGCCCAGCGTCTGGAACAGTTTTCCACATCCAACTTGTCGGAACGACGGCGGGATGTCTATTCACGCTGGATTTGTTGGGGACTGGTTCTTATCTGTCTGATCATCCTCCTCATGCTCGCCGGTATGAAAGTTCTTTTGCCGGAAAGCAATCCGCAAAGTTTGCGGCTTTCGCAGATAACGCTGATCGGGTTATGTTTCGGTTTTGCCTATCAACCGCTGGTGAAACTGCACGGACTCAGAAACATACTCAAGGAGACGGCTTTAGCTGCCGAGCGGATCTACCGGTATCTGGGGCAAATTCCCGAAGTCGGTCAGGCCGTTGGTGCAAAATTTCTGGATCCCGTCACCAAATGGATCACGTTCGAAAATGTGTCGTATTCACCGCCGGGTGGCAAACATAAGTTATTGCTGGATCACGTAGAACTGAAGCTTCCTGTGGGAGGCATTACGGCTATTGCCGCTTCTGATCCTCTCGAAGCGCGTGCCTTGCTCTATCTTCTGCCCCGCTTTATTGAACCGAAACAGGGCCGGGTTCTTTTCGATGGAGAAGATATCGCCTGGGTGACGCTGGAATCGTTGCGGGCCGAAACACTTTACGTCGGTGGGAAATATCCATTCTTCACCGGCTCAATCCTTGAAAACATCACTTGCGGGGATCCTGGCTATTCACGTGCGGATGCCATGAGTGCCGCTAAAAGTGTGCATGCCCATCAATTTATCCAGCACCTGCCCGATGGCTACGACACCATACTGGGCGAACATGGCGAACAGCTCGATGCCGGACAGGCTTACCGATTGGGGCTTGCCCGGGCCGTGTTGCGCAAACCGAATCTGCTGATTCTCGAAGAACCGACCGAACAGCTTTCTGAAGAAGCCAAAGCGATGATCGACGATGCTTACGATCATATTTGCACGGATCGTTCGGTCATTGTTATCCCGAGTCGCATGCAGACCATTCGCCGATCCGATCGTATTCTGCTGCTGCACCTGGGAAAAGTTGTCACCGTCAATTCACATGAAAATCTCCTGGCAGGAAACGAATTGTACCGACATTGGGCAATGTCTGTTGTTGATTCACAGCGGCAAAGTTCGGGAGAAGGCCGCTGTTCTGCGCGAACTTCAGCAGATTCTTTAATGCATTGTTTTCGCCTTAAAAGAACGTTTGATTGTGCACGAAATGACGTCGCTTTTATGAAAACGTTGGCTTACCTCTAAGCAACAACGGTGTATTGTCGTCAACAGGTGCGGAGCGGTC
>JALWSL010000737.1 GCA_027080405.1 Planctomycetaceae bacterium | reverse complement strand
CATCATGATGTCAACACGAGTAACAGAACACGTTCTTCATTCTCGCGTTTTTGCAGCAACGGATGTGAAAAAGAGAGTTCAGCGGCAGAAAGATCAGCGACAATTTCCGCAATTTTTTCCGTGTACGCCTTCGCTTCGGAAGCCCGATCCATCGCCTTTTTGAATCGAGCGGTCGCAATCAGCTCCATCGTCCGCGTAATTTTGCGGATGTTTTTGACTGCTTTGAGCCGCTTGACAATTAAACGAGCATTTGCCATGAGTCTGAATGATTCTCTTATTGACTTCCAACAGGGTAACCCGACAGTGCGATCCGAATGTTCGGATCAGACCTGATTTCGTTTACTATCACCAATGCCATCCGCATGCAGGCACGACGGATTTGCGCTACGACAAACCGAACTACGAAGACGCCCCGACAGGTGTACCCTGTTCGGATTCAACAAACAGTTTACTTACCTGGTCCCACCACTGTTTCAGGGCAGCATCCAACATTCCAGCCATCTCATCATCCATCGCCTGGGTTTCTATCAGACGATCCCGAACTTCCGATTTCTGTTCGACCATGAATTGCAGGAGATTCTTTTCCGCTTCAGAAACCCGCGTAACAGGA
Source organism: Planctomycetaceae bacterium (assembly GCA_027080405.1). Classification (GTDB taxonomy): domain Bacteria; phylum Planctomycetota; class Planctomycetia; order Planctomycetales; family Planctomycetaceae; genus Rubinisphaera. The sequence continues at coordinate 2,195 of JALWSL010000737.1, read as the reverse complement.
ACCCGATCAAAATAGCCATTACTCCCGGCGTAAACACTGATCACCTGATCGGCGACCTGCATTGGCTGGTACTGGGGTTGCTTCAACAGTTCAACCATGCAATAACCACGATCAAGCTGCTGTTGAGTCGCTGCATCCAGATCGGTTCCGAGTTGGGCAAAGGCTTCCAATTCCCGGAAGGCTGCCAAATCGAGTTTCAAACTTCCGGCTACCTTCTTCATCGCCTTGGTCTGGGCATTTCCCCCCACGCGAGAGACCGAGATACCAACATTGATGGCCGGTCGAACCCCGGCGTAGAACAGATCCGGCTCGAGGTAGATCTGACCATCGGTAATCGAAATCACATTCGTCGGAATATACGCGGAAACTTCCCCTTCAAGTGTTTCAATAATCGGAAGCGCGGTCATGGACCCCCCGCCCTTCTCATCGGACAACTTGGCGGAGCGTTCCAGCAACCGACTGTGGCAATAGAAAATATCACCGGGGTAGGCTTCACGTCCTGGTGGCCGTTTCATCAACAGAGACATTTCCCGATAGGCAACGGCCTGCTTGGAAAGGTCATCGTAAACGATCAGTGTATGTTTCCCCTGATACATAAAGTGTTCGGCCATCGCTGCACCGGCGTACGGAGCGATATACTGCATCGATGCCGGATCGGAAGCGGATGCGGAAACCACAATCGTGTAATCCATCGCCCCGTGCTCATTAAGAGCATCAACAACACCTGCAATCGAAGAGGCCCGTTGACCACAGCCAACATAGATGCAGATAACATCCTTCCCCTTTTGATTGATGATCGCATCGACCGCGATCGCTGTCTTCCCGGTCTTACGATCGCCGATAATCAATTCACGTTGCCCTCGACCGACAGGTGTCATGGAATCAACCGCCTTGATCCCCGTTTGCAGCGGTTCCTTGACCGGCTGACGATCAACAACACCGGGAGCAGGCGATTCCAGTGGACGGGATTCATTCGTAACAATTGTCCCTTTCCCGTCAAGCGCATTTCCCAGCGGGTCGACAACACGACCGATGATTGCCTCTCCAACAGGAACAGAAAGCAGCTGGCCGAGGGACTTGACTTCATCCCCTTCGGTGATCTTCAGATAGTCGCCCAACACGACCACACCAACGGAACTTTCCTCCAAGTTGAACACAAACCCCTGCACACCACTGGAAAACTCGACCATTTCCCCAGCCATTGCACCGGAGAGGCCGTAACAGCGGGCAATGCCGTCACCAACCTCCGTGACGACCCCTACTTCCCGCGTTTCCAGTTGAGCACCAAAGTTCTCAACTTCCTTCTGAATTACTGAAGCGATCTCGTCCGCTTTGAATTTCATGGACATACCTCTGTCGAAGTTGGCGTTGGAGTTGACCAAGCCGGTTTTTCAGGGAGCTATCATAAACAGTATCGCCGACCTGGAGCACAAGCCCCCCAATCAGGGACGCATCGGTCTCCACCTGGAGCACCGGGTCGGCTGACAATATATCTTTTAATTGCTGAGCAATCTGAGCCTGCTTTTCATCGGAAACAGGAGCCGCAGCCCGTACGATGACGCGCACCTTGCCGGACTTCTTCTCCTCAAGGTCAACAGCCACATCGAAAATCACACGTAACAGTTCGAGGCGATCATGTAGCGCGACGACCTTCAGAAAGCGCGAAAACAGTTCGGAAGCCCGAGACGAAACAACCCGATCAATAACTCCCACCTTTTCTTCGGTGGAAACAGAACGGGAGAAAAGGATGGCCTCGAATGCCGGGTTTGCATCAAGAACATCCTCAATGAAGGAGCGATATTCCTCGATGCGCTGCTCTCCGGAAGAATCCCCTGCTGCATCGAGCAGTGCATCGGCATAAACCCGCGCAATCGCTTTAATGCTCGGGTCTTCGAGCACACTGGGAACCTTGAATTGTAATTCCGGATTGTCTGACATTATCAATAATCACCAATTCGACCGATGCAGCCACCGGCACGTTCATGCCAACTGCGCCAATCGCCGCACAGGCTACCAATCAGAAAAGAAGGCTCAACCACCACGCTGGCCCGCCCGGCGAACCTGACAAACTGAAACAACTATGATTTCGCGGTCAACTGGGCAATCGCCTCATCAATCAATCGTCCGCGATCCTCATCATTCACCGCGCGCCCAAGAACATGCTCCGTTGCCTCAGCAACCTGGCTCGACAACGT
>JALWSL010000736.1 GCA_027080405.1 Planctomycetaceae bacterium | reverse complement strand
CCCCCCACACGAACCATGAAGAATTCGTCGAGATTGGAAGCCGTAATCGCCAGAAACTTCAACCGTTCCAGGAGCGGTTGGTCAGCCGACAGGGCGATATCAAGAACCCGCTGATTGAATTGCAGCCAACTCAATTCCCGGTTGAAAAAACGTGTTGCGTTGTGTGACATTTCTCTTTTTGCCTAAAGTCTGCAAGCTAAAGTCTGCCAGGTGGAAGAGGGGAGCATTGCAGCATCGTTATGATGCTGCCAGACGCATCGATGGCGTTTTTCCGCTCACCTCCAGAATCTCTGTTCCTCCTGTGTTCCTCGAAGTAGAATCTTCATCCCGAAGGTATCCTGGAACAGGCCGCCGTTCTGTTGAATCGCCAACTGTTCCATGGAGAGATCTGTCAACCCGGGAACCGTAATGACCAAGCGCTCTTTTTCAATAAAGCACTCGAAATCGTGAATCCGCTGACTGCGGGAACTGTCCAATGCGATCGCAATCCGCAACAACGCGGACAATTTGATCACGGCGATGCGATCCTTCCTTTTCAGGTTGGCAAAGCCGGAATGCGAGGCCTTGGGCGAAGCCCTGCGGTGATACCGTGCAACCAGACCGATAAAAGTCAACTGGTTTCGCGACAGACCGAACAATTCGGAATTCGAGATCAGGTACATGGAATGTTTGTGGTATGAACTGGTTCCAATGAACAATCCAATTTCATGCAGCAGGGCAGACAGAACCAGCAATAATTCGTAGCGTCGATCCATGCCGTGAAGCTGTTCGAGCTGATTGAACAGAAGCTTCGCCAGGCGGACCACGTGTTGGGCGTGTGCCTGATCGAACTGGAATTTCCGACCGACATCCGTTGCGGAACGGACGATCTGATTGACCAGTTCATCGGACCAGACATCCCGGTCAATCATTTCGCGAAGCAGTCCATCCCGCAACGTCGCAGAGACCACATAAAGGTGATCGACCCCCAGCGCCCGGGCCAATTCGGTATTCGCAACCAGTGCAGGCCCCAATGTTTCCGCATCGGGCAGGGGAAGATGGTATTTCGTGGCAACTTCGTCAACATTCTGCCCAAGAACATCATTGGTAAATTGTTCCAGTTCGCTCAAACGTACGCGAATGGCTTTTTCCGGATCGGATTCCGGTCGGATAATTGAAGCGAAAAACCGCATTTCTCCCCCCAGGGCGAGCAATTTGGTTGGCAGGTTCCCGTGCAGCAATCGCGTCTCGGCGAGTGCCCGTTGAGCATGACTGCGCAACATGCGGGGCCACTGTGCTTCGGGTGTGTGGTACTTTTTCAGCAGGGAACGCAGCCGTAAAGAACCAAGTCGAAAGGCGTTGGACAATTCTATCTCGCCATGTTGCATCTGCAGATATTCTGTGTTTCCCCCTCCAACCTCCACGATGACCCATCGATCCTGACCAAAGCCGGCGAGGCTCTCTTTTTTCGATTGAATACTCTGATAAATGATGCGGTGAACTTCTGCGACATCCAGCACATCAATTTCCCAGCCGGTTGCAATGTAAAGGCGGTCGATGAAGGCGAGGGTGTTCTCGGCTTCACGCACAGCACTTGTGGCAACGACCCGAATATTGTCGGAATTGAAAAAACGGTATTCCCGCAGCTTTTCCTGGTATCCAAGCAGGACATTCACACATTTCTCGATGGTCGGTCTCGATATTTGGCCGGTCAGGTAGGTATCGTTGCCGATCGCAACAGGAATGCTCAGTTTTTCCAGTGTCCGTATCTTTCCCTGGGCTACTCCCTCTGCAATCGCCATCCTGATAGCGGTGGTCCCAATCTCAATCACCGCTATCTGCTGTATTTGATGAAGTGTTTCCGTTGCCATAGCACGTTTTCTTCAGTTTATTTTTACTTGCCGGTTTTCTTTTTTTTGTCGAGAACGTGTCTGGCCCAGGCAGCTGCTCCCTGAACACTGGCATCGTCACCCAGTTTGGCTTCCACTACTTTACAAGCATCCCGATACGCCGGGAGCAACCAGCTTTCCATGCCTTCTTCAACCTTCTTCATGACGAAATGGGGCATCGCTTCGACAAGTCCCCCTCCCAGGATGATACGTTCGGGGGCGAGAATGTGGACAAAACCGGCCATACTCTTTCCGAGTTGGGTAATTGCCTGCCCGATGATTTCTTTGACGATCGGCTCTTTCTTCAAAGCGTGAGCCAAAGGCCCGCTTCGAATGTTGGCCAAGTCTGTCCCCACATTTTCCACAACGGAGGGAGCCTGCCCTCTGTAGGCTGCCTGCGAAACAAGTGAGGCGATAGCCAATCGACTGGAAACCGATTCGAGTGAGCCACGCAACCCGGCCGAAGCGATCGGTCCGTCCGGGACGGTCGGGATGTGACCGATTTCCATACACGAGATATTTGCCCCCTGAAATATCTCGCCTTCATAAACAAAACCACCGCCAATTCCGGTTCCGGGGAAAACTCCCAACAGGCTTCTCACACCCTGCCCGGCACCAAATCGATATTCGCCATAGACACCCGCATCGACATCGTTCACCAACACAACCGGTTTTTTGAATTCTTTGGATAACTCGTCCGCAATAGAAACCTCCTTCCAACCCAGATTGGGGGCCTGAAGCAGAACTCCCCTTTGTGGATCGATTGGCCCCGGACATCCAATCCCGATTGCCTGCAGATCATCTGCGGATTGCTCGGCTTCCTCTATCGCATCGTAAATACACTTGACGATTCGTTCCAGACCGGATTTTTCCCCTTGAAAACCTTTGGTCTTTTTTCGTTCCCGCCCCATACACTGGTACTGATTGTCGTACACAG
>JALWSL010000735.1 GCA_027080405.1 Planctomycetaceae bacterium | reverse complement strand
CGTTATCCCCTCTGCAATCCATTGACGGGATTCGGCTTCGTACTTTTTCAACTCCTGATGTCTTTGTGCCAACGTCCGCTCCTGCGCTGTCAGTTGCTCCTGCACGTCTTTAAGTTGTTGAAGGTTATCCTGATAATACTGGTGCAACTTCTCGCGGGAAGCGCGCAACATGTCATCATCGGGAGTCTGGCCGGTTTCCATTGCGAACTTCACAACCTGTTCGTCGAAAGCCAGGCGTAATTCCAGATTCTCCTGATGCGTTTCGGTAACCTGTTCGCGGGTCTGCAGAAGACGTTGCTGTTGCAGCAGAATCTGCTCCTGTTGCCTGTCAAGCAGGGAAGCCCGCTTCTGGTATTCGTTTTCTCTTTCCTGTTGAAGCTGGTTGAACTCTGCCTGGATCTTCTGGAACTGCTGTTGCTCCTGCAAAAGCTGCTCCTGTTGATGCTTCAGCGTTGATCGGGCGATCTGCTGTTCGCGCGAGAACGAAGCGATACGTTCATCGAGCAGTTGCCGGGCCTTTTTCAACTGTGAGGCGCGACGGCGGAACTGTTCGTTATATTGTTGATGTTGCTGCGTCGCACGTTGTCTTTCCAGTTTCAAGGCGTTGCGCTGCTGTTCGGTCTGATGGCGGAGGCGTTCGAGATGATCTTCCTGCAATTGCAGACGGCGGGTCGCCTGAGCCTGCTGCTGTTTGATCTGCTCCATCTGTTCCCGGCAAGCCTGCTCGAACTCGTTCCGTTTTCGAGCCAATGTTTCTTCCGATTCCTTCTCGATTCGTTCAATTTCATCGAGCCGGGATTTACGAAGCTGTTCCAGTTCCGCTTCAATTTCCCGAAACCGCTGTTCCTGTTCTTCCCGCTGCTGCTGCAGCTTCAAGGTCGATTCCTGATGCAGTTTCCGCTGCTGGGCCAATTCTTCCGCCTGCTCATCAAGCTGTTTCGCTCTGCGGTCGGATTCCGTCTCCAGTTCCATCAGGCGATTTTCACGCGTTGTCAGATCCTCCCGGGTCTGCTCAACCCAGCGGGAAAACTGGGCTTCCCGTTTTTCGAGCTCCCGGGTTTTTTCCTGATGCGTTTTTTCGTAATGATCCAATTCCGCCAAACGGATACGCAGCTGTTCGAAGATTCTCCCGGCATCTGCAAGTAGCGAATCTTCGGATACACCCACGGAAACGGGCGCAGGATCGGCTTTCCGGGACGAAACTTTTTCCGATGTCTCCGGAACCGCTTGCCCGGCTGGAGAAGCGGGGACAACCGGCTTCAAATGGGAATCGTCAACCCGCAGATTCCTGTCCCCCAATTGCAGTGAAATCCCCTCAGGTTGCTGTTCTCTGGAACCTGCGCGTGAAGCCGTTTTATCCGAAGATGATTTCTGATCCTGATTCACAGGGATTCCTTTCCCAAACTCACTTGAAACCGTTCAGATTCCACCTGTCGCCCGAACACGAACCTCGCCCGAACGTGAACATTGCCGGAGTGCGCACCGCCCCCGCTACTAAATTCCCGGCAACTATAGCAGGCAAGTCCGTTTGACGGAATATCAACTGGGCAATTTCCCGTTTTACCCGTTTTGCCGAATCTCCTGACCGCCCTGTTCACTTTTGCCCTGTTGGATCGCCCGGCGGATTCTCGCGACACAGCTTTCTTTTCCGAGAATCGCCATCGCATCAAACAGACCCACTCCGGCGGCTTTTCCGGTAATCGCCACACGCAAAGCGTGTATGATTTGTCCGATCTGAATCTCCTGCTGCTCGACAAATTCGTGAACCACCCGGTCGAATTCCCCGGAACTCTGCACAGAAGCCTGCTCCAGGTCATCCGCCAGTTTGACAAGCAGTTCCACCGCGTTTTCCGGCTTCACAATTCTTTTCTTGAAGGCTTTAGCCTCGTATTCAATCTGGTCATCTTCCGTGAAAAACTCCTGGAATTTGAGAATATCACTGAACAGAACCAGACGATCTCCTACCGCCTGGATGACCAACTCGAGTCGTTCATCTTCCGTTTTCGAATTATCCATCCCGGCTCGTTTCAGGTAGTCCCGACACCTTTTTCGTTTTTCTTCGGCAGGAACCTCTGCCATCCAGTGAGCCTGAAAACTGAGGAGTTTTTCAGGATCGAACCCGGCAGGCGATTTCACAACGCGGTTCAATGAAAAATTCTTGACGATCGTATCCAGCGACATGATTTCCGTCTGATCATCCAACGACCACCCCAGTCGCGCCAGCGCATTCAACACCGCTTCCGGCAGATAGCCGATCTGCTCGTAATATTCGACCATAACTGGATCAAGCCCCCCTCTGTTCTCCAATCCGAGCAGCGGGAAGATGAAATCGGCTGCTTCAAACAACTTCTTGAACTGGGGCGATTTGCGATATTTTTCAAGTTTGCGTTTACTCAGTTTCTCTTTCGTTCCTGGTGCCGCCACATACGGAATGTGTGCAAAAACCGGGCGGTCATAACCGAGCGCTTCGTACAACATCGCCTGGACGGGCGTGTTGGAAAGATGTTCCTCGGCTCGAATGACATGCGATATCCGCATCTCGGCATCGTCGATTACACAGGCAAAATTGTACAGGGGCGTCCCGTCAGCCCGCATGATGACCGGATCGGGCATTTGTGAAGGATCGAATTCGACCCGTCCACGTACTGCATCGTCGATCACAATTTTTCGCTCTGATTCACGGGGCACCAGAAAACGGATCACATACTTTTCGCCCCGTTCAATTCGCGAACGGATTTCCTGCTCACTCAGGTTTTGGTCGTTCCGGTTGTTAAGGTAGTTTCTTTTTTCCTTTTCAGCCGTTTCCCGCTCGATTTTTGTCTGCTCTGGTGGAGTGAAGTCGTAAAAGGCTTTTCCCTGCTGAAGCAGCGTGTTGCACGCTTGTGTGTAATACTCGTCCCGTTCCGATTGGAAGTAGGGACCGACTGAACCGCCGATTTCCGGCCCTTCATCCCAGTTGAGGCCCAACCAGCGGAACGATTGCAGAATCGGCTCCAAAGCCTCGTCCATGTTGCGAGCCCGATCGGTATCGTCGATTCGCAGCACAAACTCACCAGCGTGATGCCGGGCAAACAGCCAGTTGAACAGTGCCGTACGCATTCCCCCAATGTGCATGTAACCGGTAGGACTGGGAGCAAAACGGGTGCGGACAGGTTTCGTCATTTTCTTTTCATTCTCTGAACAGTTTCGTACGGCGGCTCAGCCTCTCGTATTCATGCAACAATTTTTGTGCGGTCTGTTTTTCGTGCGGTATTTTGATGGCGCCATGATGGTGAATCAACCGATCGGGGGTTATCTGGTCCGTCTTCTTATTCCTCGTCATCGTTGTGACGGGGGCGGAAGTAGAATTTCATGGGGACTTCGTTAAACGGAAGTTCTTCGCGCAAGTAGCCGGTAAAATACCGTTTCCAGTTGGGAGCGAACAGAATCGGCTGATTGCATTTGACAACAATAGTCGGCGGTTCTGTTCCCACCTGTGTTGCATAATATATTTTGGGCCGTTTGTTCCGACTGATCGGCGGCGGATTTCGCTCCACCGCTTCTTCGACAACGCGATTCAACAGACCGGTCGAAACACGCATCCGGGACTGTTTGAAAATCGACTGGGCCAGATTCAGCAGTTGGCGGATATTTCTTCCCTCCGACGCTGTAATGAATGCGATCGGAACGTGTCGCATCGAAGCGAAGGTTTTCATCAGATATTCCGCCCAACGTTCGGAAGTCATCCCTTCCTTCAGGCCGAGATCCCACTTATTGACAACGAAAATGCACGGCTTGTAGTGGTGTTCAATTTCCTCGATCAACTGCTTGTCAACTTTCGAGATCGTTTTTGTCGCATCGAACAGCATCAAGACGACATCGGCTCGGCGGATACTTTTCTGGGCGCGAACCAGGCCATAGAACTCGACATCGTTCGCCAACGATTTCTTCTTGCGCACCCCGGGAGTATCGATGGCGATAAACGGTTTCCCGTCAAGTTCGAAACGGACATCAACACTGTCTCGCGTTGTCCCTGCAATTTCACTGACAATCATGCGATCCGTTTCTACCAGTGAATTGATGAAGGTACTCTTCCCCACGTTTCTGCGACCCACAATGGCGAGCTTCATTTCCGGTTCAGCCGCCAATTCTTCCCCTTCATACAACTCCGCCTCATCAGCCGGAGGAAGCAGTTCGACAAGTTTCCGCAGCAACTCTTTACGATTGCGATTCGCCTTGACACTTGTTTGCAGAACCTCCGCATCGGCCAGACCAAAATAGTTGGGAATTTCCAGATCAGACCGCTGCGATTCGCACTTGTTGACCACCAGCAGTTTCGGACGATCAACCTTGCGGAGCATATCCGCCACTTCCTGATCAAGTGGCGTGACCCCGGTTTGGACATCGGTTACAAAAAGAATGACGGTTGCTTCCTCGATCGCGATTTCGATTTGATGTTCAACGTCATCAGACAAATCGTCGCTATCGACAATGCCAATCCCGCCGGTATCAATCAGTTCGAAGTAGCGATCCTGATACTGGATCAACTGCGTAATGCGATCCCGCGTCACCCCGGCAGTGGAATCGACAACCGAAATCAACTTCCCGGCGAGCCAGTTGAAAATGGAACTTTTCCCGACATTCGGGCGTCCAACGATCACAACTTTGGGTACAGACATGTCAGTCGATGTTTTGCATCTGGCCCGGGAAAAATCTCCCCGGGATAGTTCTCTATTTCTCGAAACGGTTTAATCAGTGAAAACGCATCGGCAAAACCGCATGCGAGTCATCATGAAGCAGCGATGAGCCACCATACCAGAATATTTGCAGAATGCGAGCGGGATTCGCATCAGAATAAAAACTGGATCAGCACCCAGCATGACGCAATCGCCATGTATATTCACCGTGTTGTATCGAACGGTCAAACAGCAAACCGAAGCGACACGCATCGACGGGCGGCCGACAGGGAACTCCGCGACAAACTTGCTGCCAAACTTTCGAGCGAGCCGATGCTGCACGTCATTCAGCTTTTTTCATTTGCGAAACACCCAAAAACAGACGCATCAACGCACATCAGCGCTAAATGCGGCAGATCAGTTTTATGAACGCTGTTTTATGCACTCAGTTTTTCGCACTCGTTTTAAGCTGTCCGGTTTGCGTTGCCGGTCGCAGTTTGGTTTCGAGCTGCTCATTCTCGGCGAGTAATGCCTCGAACTTGCCGTAAAGCGTATGAAGCTGTTCCCGTAGTTTTTGCACCTCTGCCAACGCTTCGTCCCGTTTATCCTGAGCGATTCGTAGAGATTCGACCAGCCCCTTGCGATAGACATCACCCGTTTCAGCGGGAGCATCGGGGTCACCATTCAATTCCTTCAGACGCTGGTCAAGCAGTTGCTGGGCCTTCGTCACACTTTTCTGTTGAATGGCGAGGTTGAGTCTTCTCGCTTTCACTCTTTCTTCCAGAACGGTCAGGCTGATCAACAGATCGCCCAATCTCCCTTCCAGAGCCGCGGGGAAACCGTCTCGAAATCGCCATCTGCCCGGTTTCCATGAATCGGCCTCACCAGGGCGTGGCGGACGCATCAACTGCACGGCTGCCCGATTCGCATCCATTGTCACAACCCGGAACGCTCCGACATAGACCATGCCGTCTCCTTCGGGCTGAAAAGCGTAAAGAGTCGGGTAGATTGTTTCGTCGCCGGCTTTTCGGCCCTGAATATTGTTTCTCCCGATCCCGATATTGAGTATACCGCTCTCCTTGTCGTTGACATGTGTTTCCACATTATCCCATTGCTTCCCCCAATCGAGTCGCAGAAGTGAGAGATCCTCTTCCAGTTGATCGACCTGTGAGCGGACACCGGGAACCTCCGCTGCCACCTTTTGATAACTCTTGCGAGAGTCCTCAATTTTCTTGTTCCACTCATTCTGCCTGTCAAGAACCTTGGCGGTCATGACGATCGCCCCGACGGCCAGGCATAATGTGAAAAAAGCGAAAATTTTTCCCGTCAAATGCATTTCCAGTTACTCCCGATTCGATGGAGTTTGTTCACCCATCGAAACCAACGTCACCTGTCATTTACAGAACCCGCCCACACAGAACACCCCCTGCGCACCAGCCTGCCTACCCGCAATTCCGATCCTGGCAAGACAGACCGCACCGGTTTTCCGCGCAACATCCACGCTCTCTTTAGTATGTCAGCATCTTACGCCATGATACGGAAGGGGAAAATGCCTGGTCAACTTGAAAGCGTGGTAGTTCATGGGGATTACACCGGAAATTCCGGTTCCACCTGAAACAGGAATCGGCGTCAACCTGCGCGATTTCCGAAAATAGCGATCGCATCGATTGTGACCGCTCCCCCTGTGTAGTAAAACATTCCACGAAGAAACTGCAAAATTCTCCTCGGAGGGACTGAACCTGACATGCTGAAAAAACGTGAAGAACTGAAAACCGGCGAATGCCTTTGCGATTTTTGCCCCGCCAAGTGTTGCACCTACTTCGCTTTGCCGATCGAAACCCCCGACTCACGCGAAGAACTGGAAAATATCCGCTGGTACATGCTCCATGAACAGGTTTCCATATTTGTTGATGAAGGTGACTGGTATTTGATGGTTCACACCAGGTGCAGCAAACTTCGTGATGACAATCGCTGCGGGATTTACGAGATCCGCCCACAAATCTGTCGTGACTATTCCACCGACAACTGTGAATACGACGGCGACGGCTGCTACGACCAACTATTCGAAACCCCCGAACAGATGGCCGAATACACCGAAGCCCTCTTTCCTGCTGTCTCCCCAAAGAAGAAAAAAGGAAAAAAGGTAACCGAACTTCCGATTCTCGCCTGAATTTATCTGAAAGCTCGGCAATACCCTCACTTCTCGACAGGGGAAATCGCTTCAGCATCCCCAATTCTCCCGGCGGATCGCTGCATGTCAAAAGTCATGTCGAAGTAGAAGTAATGGCCATCGGTTGCGCCACGCCTCTACCGTTCAGCCTTGTTTTATTAGCCGCTGTGCGCCAGCCCGCGGGACCCTGTTATCGTATGAACCAGGATTGTCGCACGAAGCAGGCGCACAAACTGAAGAATCCCGCTTTCTTCCGTGTTATCATTCGATTATGATTGAAACAGGAGCGGGCGGGGTGCTTGCTGCTCGCAGGCGATCGGAAGGAACGGAAGATGAGCTTTTCGCGACGTAGCCGGTTTTGATCGCTCCGCATGTTCGATCGCACCGGAAGGTTGTGGAAATGTCCGATGGATGAGTTTAGCGATAACTGGAATCCCGTTCTGGTGCGGGAAGTTCGGCGGATGCTCAAAAGCCGGGTCTTTGGGGGCACATTCTTGTTGATGCTTCTCAGTTGCTGGGCCAGTTGTCTTTTTCTGATTGTCGATAACTGGTCATTGCTCAATCTGACCGAATATGGCCGCGAGTTCTGTACGATCTATTTTTTCATTCTGCTCGTTCCAATTTGTATTGTTGTTCCCTTGACGATCTTTTCGGTCAGTTCCCAGGAACGGCTTGGCCAGACACTGGAAAACATCGCCATGACCGGCATAAAGCCCGGTCAGGTTCTTAATGGTTATCTCTGTTGCGGATTCATGCAGGCGGGTTTGTATTATTCTGCCCTGTTGCCCTTTATCAGTTTCGGATACCTGTTTCGTGGAATCGGTATTGCCCAAATTCTTGCGGGGATCTTTATCACGGTTTTGCTTGGTGCCGCTTCCTGGGTCTGGAGTTTGCTGTTGGGAACAACGGTACGGGGAACTGCCTCTCAAACGGTCTGCCTGGTTTTCACGCTGTTGGGGGGCCTGCTCGCCTTCGCGGTCTCTTTTTCAATCATTTCATTTTTATTTTCCTCCGATATGAACACAGGGGGCGTTTTCGGTTTTTTCTGTCTCGCAATTCTCACATTAATGATGATGTCTTTCTTTTACGGCATCGCCAAGGAACGGATCCGTATCACCAACCGCATGGTCAGACCATATCGGGTTGTTCTGGATGAGCAGGGGAATATCCTCAGATTCAAACCGGATGCCAACAACCTTTTCCATGAAATACCGGAATGGCACGAGCGGACAAACCTGGAAGTCAGAAATCAGTAACCTCCGCACCTGTTTCGTAGAAGAATCACCTGTCATGAAATTGATCCCCGTGCTTGATATCCTGAACGGCCTTGCCGTCCGTGCCGTCGGGGGCGTGCGCAATGAATACAGACCGCTGCAATCACTCGGTTGCCAATCTTCCAGACCAATTGATATCGCCCGTTCAATCCGCACCCGCTTCGGTTTCAAACAATGGTATGTTGCCGACCTGGATGGCATCGTCCATCGACAATGGAACTGCGATATCCTGGAAGAACTTCTCGAAGACGGTTTCTCGCTCACGGTCGATCCGGGGATCCGATCAATCGAAGATCTGTATCAAATCAGAACACTGCAGGAAAAAACCGACTTCATCGTCGCCAGCGAATCACTTGTTGATTGCAGTATGCTTGAACCACTAACCGGAATGATCAACCCCGACTCGTTGACCTTCAGTCTCGATCTGATTGAAGGAAAAATGATCTCACCCGAGGGCGCCTGGGGAAATCGCACGATCGAACAAGTCGTCGAATATGTGTATCAGTGTGGGTTGCGCAAGATGATTGTTCTCGATCTGGCCTACATCGGTTGCAGTAAAGGCATCGGCACACTGGAAATCTGCAGACATCTGAAAACGAAATTTCCTGAACTGGAAATTGCAACAGGCGGAGGCGTGCGAACCAGCGAACAATTATCCCTGTTGGAACAGGCAGGCGTTCACACGGCGATGCTCGGCTCCGCGCTGCACAACGGTCAATTCAACTCCCGCGATCTCAACGCCCATTGCCTTCATCGCCCATCGCCCTTTTGAATTCGATTTGTAATCTCTTTCCCGAGATCTCACGATACAACGCGACCGGCATCACTGCCCGGACTCCATTACCGCCCGGACTCTATCACCGCCCGGTTCATCCAGAGACCTTGATTATCAAACGAACCTGTGTACACTGCAGAGGATGCCAGATCACACTGGAGCCCCGGACTACGAAAAAACAGAATCATGTGGAGAACAGGATGATGGGAACAGAAAGTCTGTTTCTGTGCTGTTCCCTCTGAAACCAGATTCCCTCTGAAGCGAGAACCGCCATGCGAAAGTTGCCATTATTGTTTCTTGTTTTTGCGTGGACAGCCTTTCCCGTCGGAATCCCTGCATCGGCGGAAGATGGATTCAAGTACGAAAAGAAAATCGCTTCACTTGTCGAACCGTATCTGAAACATGAAAAAATCAACGCTGTTTCGATCGGTGTCATTTCGCAGGGAAAGATCTGGAAAGGCAATTACGGCAACCTGGACGGAAAAGGAACACCGCCTCCCCGGTCGAATACGCTGTTTGAAATCGGTTCGATCTCCAAAGTATTCACTTCGCTCCTTCTGGCCGAAGCGGTCGTTTCGGGCCGACTGAAACTGGATGATCCCATCAGTTCCATCATGAAGGAACTGTCGCAGAAGAACCCCGAATTGGGTGATCGAATCACCTTGATGCACCTGTCGCATCACACCTCCGGCCTTCCCGTGATGCCTCCCAATATCAAACCGGCCGATCCGACAAACCCGTTCGCCGGTTATGACCGGCAGATGCTGACAGATTATCTCGTCAACGCGAAACTGGCCAGAAAACCTGGCCAAGGCTACGAATACTCAAACCTTGGTGTTGGTCTGTTGGGAGATTTACTCGCACAACAGGCCGGTGTCAGTTACGAAACATTGCTGAAACGCGAACTGACCGGCCCTTTGAAAATGACCGATACCACTATCACCCTTTCACCCGAGCAGCGCACCCGTTTCGCCCCTCCGCATAATGCGGCTCTGTTAACCGATAAGGCTTGGGACTTCGATGCACTTGCAGGTTGTGGCGCAATCCGCAGCACTGTTGATGATATGCTCCTGTTCGCCGAGGCTTCACTCAATCCCCCCGACGGGAAATTGGGGAAAGCGATTGATCTCGCCTGGAAACAGCACAAGCTGGCCAAAGACGGAAATCGGGCAATGGGACTGGGATGGATAATTGCAGGCGACCGGGTCACCCGCTGGCACAACGGGCAGACCGGCGGCTATCAAAGCATGATTCTGGTCAATCGTCCTCTGAAAAGTGCAACCGTCTTGCTGTGCAATACCGCAGGCTCAAATGCCGACGCGCTGGCTGAGCAGATTTTTCAGGCGATCGTCGGCATGAACGTCCAGCCGAAATCGTTCGATAAGGAATTCCGGGTCGATCCCGGGCAGGCAAAACGCCTGGAAGGAAAATACCGGTTCGGCCCGTTTCTGGTCATGACAATCAAAGTGAAAAATGGGCGCATGATGGCTCAACTAACAGGCCAGCAGTTTCTCGCCGTCATCCCTCAAAGCGAAACCGAATGGAAATATCAGGATGTCGAAGCCACCCTGAAATTCGAACTTCCCCAAACAGGCAACAGCCCGAAAGTGAGACTGCATCAAAACGGACGAGTCATTCCATTCACCAGAATCAAAAAACAGGGGACCGGCAAATAGATCAGCCGTAAATAAGGCAGCAGCAAATAGATCAGCCGCGAATAAAGCAGCGAAATCACTCCCTGACGGAACAGCCAAATGCCAGCGGCTCAAACGGTTCGGTCAGGCAGGGCAATCGTGTAACTTTTGCAGCACTTTTCCCGCAAAACGCGACTTCTGCCGTCAAAATCCGTCCCTCTTGACGAAAATGCGGCCGTCGGTTAATAGTTGGTTCTTCTCTTCCCGATATCCGCGGCGTTCTACTCGTAGCCCTTAATCATCCTTCCCGTTTTTGCCACCTTTACAGTGTCCGCTATCTTTCCGATCTGTTAGAAATCTCTTCTTCCGTCTCTGACCAGTTTCCCCGTCACTGCCCAGTCAATCTGTTCGGTTCGCCCCCCTCTTTCTACTTGTTCCGACTGTTGCATCAGACAACTGTTGCATCAAACTCGAAAAAGTAACTGGTAGTCATAAGCCACACATTAACGCCTGCAACCAGAATGCCTGCAACTTTG
>JALWSL010000734.1:374-11047 GCA_027080405.1 Planctomycetaceae bacterium | reverse complement strand
GAAATCAGAAGTTGGAATTGGAAGTTGGAATTGTATGGCAGGCAAAAATATAACCGTCAGCGAGCCATGAGCGCCGCAGGCAGCAATTGATGTACAAGGTTTTTGGGCATTTCGCAGGTGAAAAGCGCTGGATAATGTTCGACATCAATTTGAAAGTTTGACATTGATAACATGAAGCATTCTCCTCGAACATACTTCTGGAGCTATCTGGCCCTGTTGGGGCTTGTGGTCGGATTTTGTGGCGCCAGTATTGAACCGCAGATCAGCGTTCGGGAATTTCGCCAGCTCCCGCAAAGCAAAAGACTTCGTCTGGAACGAAATCTGGACAGCTATCTTGCGCTTTCGGAATCGGAAAGGTCGCGCTATTGGGAAATGCATCGGGAAATCAATGAGTATCATCTGGCTCCGCTGATGAGCAGCTATGAACAGTGGTTGGCCACTCTTTCCCCGTTTGACAGACAGTTGCTGAGAACCACCGCTGAACCGGCTGAAAAAATTGCGGAAGTTGAGAAGATCCTGAAAACGCAACGCAGGATCAAGGAGCATCAACTCCCGGAATTGATTGCAAGAATTATCAAACAGAAAAATGTGGAAGAACTCGAAAACAAATTTGATGGACGTCGGCCATCCTACCGCATTCTCAACTTCTTTTTCAGTACCCGGCCCGAGCTCGACTACACAAACCTGTACGTTTTTTCGGAGTCCCAGTTGAACATACTCCTTGATGATATCCTGTTGCAGCAGTTGTCGGCTGCCAAAAGGGATAAATTGGAATCAGAATCCCTGCAGGGAATCGCCAGGATGATCCATATTCTCGAAGCGTCACTTTCCCAATCGAATAATCCCAAATTGTATTGGCCCTCTCCGGCAACGCTTCAAACGATTGAAGAAACTTTTTCCCTTGAAATGTACGATCCGGCTAAAGACAAAAAAAGACGTGCTGACTCCGGTCAGAAGGATTCTCCCCAGGAGATGCTTCTGCGGAAAAACGACTTGCATAGACGTATTGTTTTTCGCAGAACTCTGGTCCGCAGCATGATGGTTTATGAAATGCAGCAATTTGAAAGGGAAAGTCCCGTCACCCACAAGGAACTGCTGGATTTTTTCAAAACGCTCGATTCCTCCAAGCAGCACGCCTTGTTGAATAGTCCTTTTGAATACCAGGCTGAAGCATTGAAATGGACATACATCTGGGAGAAGCAGCACGCGAAAAGTATCTTCTCGGATGACCATTTCACAAAAAAAGTATTGCAGGTGATGGATCCCCGACCGGAAGCACCCCGCTCCGGGCCGAACCGGCGACCCGGGGAGAAAGATGGCAAATTGTTCCCTCCCCGTTTGCGTGGACGCTCGATCAAAAATCTCCGGCCTGATCGTCCCCTTGATCGCCCAAAAGAGAAATGAATCGGGTTACCGTTCGCAGGTCATCTTCTGAACCTGTTCGATGTCGACCTTCAGTTGCTCCTGTAAATCGACGCGGTTCAGGAATTTTCTGATATCCCTGCACCTGGCAATCAGATCGACCGAAATCTGGTGACCGTAAAGGTCTCCGCTGAATCCGATCAGATGGACTTCGAATTTTTTCTGCTGATTGCTGAATGTCGGGTTCGGGCCGATATTGATTGCCGCTCCATACTGTTTCCCTGAATACGAACAGGTTCCTGCATAAACCCCTTCTGCGGGAATAAGGGTTTCGATTTCTTCCAGATTCGCCGTGGGAAAACCGAGTTCTTTTCCTCTTTGGTCTCCATAAACGACGGTCCCGGTAATTCGGTAGGGATGTCCCAGGCAGTCAACAGCCTCTTCGATCTCCCCGGAAGATATCAATTTTCGAATCCGTGTGGAGGAGATCATTTCCCCTCCTGTTTGCACTCCTTTTATCACCTGCAGAAAAATATGATGCCGGGTGGTCAACTCGCCCAGAAGCCTGATATCTCCCTGTCTCTGTTTACCAAAGAAAAAATTTTCACCCTCAACCATGCCAACGGCCCGAAAACGATCGATGACAAGCTGATGAAAAAATTGGGTAGCCGAGAGATTCAATAAACTGGAATCGGTGGGATAGACAAACAGGCAATCAACGCCCAGGTCCGCAATCAACTCCGCTTTTCGTTCAATCGTACTCAAACGTGGCGGAACAGAATGGGGAGCAATCAGGGCTACCGGGGGAGGATCGAACGTCATGACGATCGACGGGACTTTCCGGGTTTCCGCCTGTTTTCGCAATTCGCGCAACATCGCCTGGTGTCCACGATGAACCCCGTCGAAGTTTCCGATCGACAAAACACCTCCCTGAAAAGAAGCAACCTGATCCAATTGCGTGATAATCTGCATTCTACCTGCCGGGTGATTGGGAAATGGGTTCTTTCATCGTGCTGCACTGTTGGAAAGGACTCATGTCTTTTCAAGCCTTGATTTTTGGGTTGGTGCAACAAATTGGTGCGACAACGGAGCACGAACCACGAAAATACAACTCCCGATTCAAGGCCTGAAAAGAGACCAGGGTGAAGCGACATCATTCCCGATCATCATTGGTTGTTTCTGAATTCTCTGTTTCCGTTTCTGCCTGATTCACTTCAGGAGAGGCGTCCTCTTCGGGCGATTCGATGATCATTCGATCCAAGAGCTCCTGCAGAGGCACCTGCTGACGGGACGGAGAAAAATCCTCCTCCAGCTTCATCCAGCGGGCATGTTTGACGAATGGCGAATACAGATGCGTGACCGAGCCGGGGGTTTTCAGGACTCGACCGGTTTCAGGACACCTCCATCGACGTCTTGCATCGTGACGGATTCGTAAACCGGGACCTTTCATACGGGAATACCTCAAACTACAAGATGAATCCAACGCGATGAATCGGCCTGGCTGAAAATTAACAGGCGTCCTCGATACCGCTGCTTGCGTGGCCATACAGTATGCACCACACCCCGGCCACCAACTCCATGACGCCAACCATCAACAGCAACTGCCATCAATGGCAACTCCCACCTGGTGATGGTACAAGGTGCGCCACCAATTGGTGTGCACGGTATGCCCGCCTTTTTCAAATCAGCGGTGTGACACCGGGAACTGCAACCTCAACAGGTGGTGCTTCAGCATCGAAAGAGTAGGACTTCGGACTGAGATCAAGTTTTGAATTCAATGCCTGTTCCCAGGTGACCTCCTTGCCGGTATAGGCAGACATTCTCGCCATGATCCCCATCAGCGAACTGTTGACCATGTACTCGGTGTTGTTGACCGCTTTTGCATTCCGGATCGAATCGTACATGGCGACATGCTCGTTGTGATACATCCGGTTCACATTTTTACGTTTTCGCCATGGATTCTTTCCTTCTATTTTATATTTCATCAAATCGGCTGTTCCATCTTTGCCGACGACAAAATCCTGGAACTCGTTACTGCAGCCAGCCTGCTGGCGTGTTGTGGCAGCATAGCGAAGGCCGTTCTTGTAGTAGAATGTCGCAGCAAAGTGATCGAAAATGTTCCCGTTTTCTTTGCCGATACGTGTTTCACGTCCACCCGTGGCCAGGACACGCACAGGGTATTCGTTTTGCATCAGCCAGGAAATTTTGTCGATTTCGTGGACAAACTGCTCGGCGAAAAAGTCTGCTGAAAGCCAGGTGAAGAAGTACCAGTTTTTGATTTGCCATTCCATGTCACTCATTCCGGGAGTACGAGGCGTTCGCCTTCCAACTGGTCCCAGATATCGAGTGCTGTAAATCGCCTGCAGATCGCCGATCGCTCCATCATGAAGCCGCTTCATGATTTCTCTCATGCCATCTTCATACCGCCAGCACAAACCGGAAATGAGTGTAAGCCCTTTTTCCTTGGCCACTTCCCCGGCAGCGCGAACCCGACGACACCCGACCGGATCGACAGCGACCGGCTTTTCACAAAACACATGCTTGCCCGCGTTGATGGCTGCTTCCAGTTGAAGAGGTCGGAAACCGGGAGGCGTTGCCAGCAGGACGATATCGACATCTGAATTGAGCACCTTTTGATAGGCGTCGAATCCGTCGAAAATTTTGTCGGAATCGACATCCACCCGATCTTTGTATTGTGTCGCCTGCAGATTTTTGAGAGAAGCTTCCGCCTTCTCACGGAACAGATCGCCCATGGCGACAATTTTACAGTTGGGATCTCCCGATAGAGTATCGCGGGCTGCTCCTGTTCCGCGACCGCCACATCCGACCAGCCCGACTTTCAGGACGGTTTTTTCGCCCGCAAAAGCTCCGGGGGCTATGGCCTGGGCGGCAAGTCCGCCAACAACACCTGCAGCAGATGATTTGAGGAAAGTACGGCGAGAATTATTTTGAACCTCAGACATGATTGAAGGCGCTCCCATGATTGAAAACATTTTCCCTTTTCGACAAACTCGACAGGGAATTCAGGTAAGGTCTTTGACGAAACCATTTTATCCCGATTGCTGATCAAAGTTCAAAGGAAACGGAACAAAAAACGATATTTCTTCTGCAATCAGAGCTTGGTAGATTCAATTCATGTTCAATATTGAACGAAAACGGGCATTACTGACAGGTGCGGCTTCGGGGATCGGTCGCGCCATCGCTTTGCAGTTGGCCCGGCGGAATACGCATCTCTGTCTGGTCGACATTCAGGGAGAACGGCTTGAACAGGCCGCTGCCGAGTGTAGAAAACAGGGCGTTTACGTTCATACGATCGTTGCGGATCTGTTCTACGAGGAAACGATTTCCCAAATCGTTGATGAAACCCGCGAGATGATGGGTGGGCTCGATATCCTGATCAACAACGCAGGTCTTGTTTATTACTGGGCGACTGACCAAATGACCGATCTTCAACGCGAACGGCTGTTGACGGTCAATTTTCTGGCGCCCATTCGTCTTTGCGATGCCTGTTTCCCATTGCTGTTGGCGAATGAACAATCCCGTATTCTGAATATTTCAAGTGTGTTTGGTCTGTTTCCCTCCAACCGCAACACCATTTACCACGCGACAAAATACGGTTTGGTTGGTTATTCGCTCGCATTGCGGGCAGAATATGCACGCTATGGATTGGGTGTTGGCGTGATGTGCCCCGGTTTTGTCAGAACCGATCTTTTTGACAACATGCTGGTTCCCGAGGGGCGAAGCAAGAAGAAACCTCCCCGCTGGATGACGACTTCCGCGGGAGTTGTCGCCAGAAAATCGATCCGTGCGATCGAGAACAATCGTAGACTCGTTACCGTAACCGGTTTGGCAAAACTGGGACATTGGCTTGAAAGACTCTGTCCCTGGTTGCTGGATGGTGTCTATCAACTGGAACGAAAGAAATTACATCAATACGCCTTGCAGGCACAGAACAAAATGCCGGAACATCTTGTGACCGGACAGAGGATACCCAGGGATTGTGAATAATACCTTCTACCAACGCCGTGACGCAGTCTCTGACAGAGTCGAGTGGCCACTGGTGATCGAAAGTTGCTTGCAGCTTCCACTTCCGCAAGTGATAACCCGTGGTAATTCAGCTCCACACAGTCGCAGACCGAGTCGAGGCGCCGCCTTGAAACTGGTCAATCTTCAAACATTTAGAAATCTCCCAGAACTTCTCCGCCGCTGCGCGAACTTAATGAGCGGTAAAGATTCAAGTCGATGTTTTCGCTAATGGCACGTACGGAACCGTCACACAGTGCAAACTGGGAGACTCCACGGTGAGGGGCAGCGACGCCCCGATCGGGGCCGTAATTGTATGTCCCGGTTGCGTCCTGTCTTGCCCGGTTGGGAGCAAATTCGGTGTCAAACAGAACCATATGTCCGTGGTCGTCTCCTGCATCGATTTCACTTCGGCATGCAGCGGCCCAGGCATTTTCGAAAACGAGATGCCCGGTTGCGCCCGAAATCCTGTTTCCGCTTTCATCGAGAATCGGTCCATTCCAGCGTTCCCCAATTGCCAACGTATTTGACAACCCATCGGTGATATCCCGAACTCGCGTTTTGCTGTTACGGTAGAACACTCCGCTACAGGCACGGAAAGCCGCCGCGGCGGGTTGTGAATTCGGATCCGGGGTATCATCCAGGTTGACATCGTCGCCAGGATCAGCCGGAGTGTTTGCTCTTCCGGAAGCAGGCCCCCAGTTCGCCGCATAACTGGAAGCGGCAAAATTGACGTCCCGCTTCACAAATTTTTCTTCGGAATACGGGGCGGACGGACAGAGATAGGAGTCAACAAAAGTCTCCCGAGCCTTCCTGTTCGCCGGGTCAAAACAGGGGAGATTGAAATTGAATTGATTGTACAGGGCAGGTTGTTCCATGAACGGCAAGATCATCGTTCCCCTGCTTAGTCCCATGTGGTTATCGGTACTATTGTTGCTCAGCGGATACCCCGCATTTGCCTGTGTGGTGTAAGTGGCTCCGTCGAGCCAGAGATACCCGGGAGGATATACTGTGTGGGTTGATTCATAATTGTGCAAAGCCAGTCCGATCTGTTTCAGGTTGTTCTTGCAAGAAGCTCTCCGAGCCGCTTCGCGAGCCTGCTGGACGGCCGGAAGCAGCAATGCAACCAGCACCGCAATAATGGCAATGACTACCAATAGTTCAATGAGAGTAAACGCTTCTCTCCGGTTTGTTGTTTTCACCTTGTCTCCAGAATAATAAAACGGATGATGACGCGAACATCGCAGCAATTTCCACACTGCTCAACTCACCGGCACATGGAAGTGTCAGGCGATGAACGCCATCGTAATCCCGATGCGAAGAAATGTCGATCATTCAAGGGGAGGACTGTTGATCGGTTGGCGCGAGTTGTGGCGGGGTTGATGATCATTGGTTCAAGAGCGTTGTTGGAGATCGTTTTGCCTGGCAGTCTGGGTTATCGCTCTGCCGTCTCAGGATGCATTTTTCAGGTATTGGTATCCCTTCAGATTCTCTTCGAGGAAATGGGGGAGACCGGCTGGTTCGATTAATTTTCCGGGTTCGTAAAGAAGCAAAAATGTGTCGAGACCTTCTGCGTGCAGTTTTTCGTTCTGCAAAAAAAACTGCATGAGCTGCTCTGTAAAAAGAAAGTACGTTTCGCGAGGAGTCTGACTGGTGAGGCGGAACTTCTTGTTGAACTGACGGTTTCCTTCCGGAACAACATCCCGAATGCCGGAAAGGCTGTCCAAAAAATCTCCCATTCTCCTTGGGCGAAGCAGGAAGTGCGCCAGTTGCAGGCGAAAGTCTTCGAACAGAATGGCGGTCTGTTTCTGCGTGTTGCTTTCCTGTCCAGTCGATTCCCGCGCATAATCAAACAGGTAGAGCGTCAGCTCACCGCTACGTGAAAGCAATACGTTGGTGATAGATACCACGTCCCCTTTTTTCTGGATTAACTCAAACGCTTCCAGCAGCGTTTCAAGCTCGGGGAGTTGATGCTGGTAAGTCATGCCCGATTGCCTGGCAAACAGTTTTAATTTTTCTGCACGTCTGTTTTTCTGTTTCAGTCTTACATTTGCCAGCAGGACAACAAGGAACAGAAACAGACCGATACCAGCCAGCACTTCTATCAAAACTGGTACCCAATCAGAAAACATAACTCCTCCGGAGCAGTCGCGTCCCACGCAACATCAAACAGGGATTCACTTATCCGACTTCATTTCGGATTCATTTTTTCGGATTCATTTTTTTCAGGCGTTTGATTGGCAGGATTTTCCTCGTTTCCCGATTTTTCCGGACCTGCTTTCTCTCCCGGTTCTCCATGTTCGGTATCATTCATTCCTGTATCGTTCATTCCTGTATCGTTTTCTGTCTTGTCTTCTTCGGAGTTCGGCTGTTGTGGCGATGATTTTTTCCGGGCCACTATCTTCGCGTAAGGAGTCGAGATCCTGAATCGCATCGTTTTGGGGAATATTTTTTTCTGCCCCGCTCGATCAGCCTCACGAACGATGAAATGGGTTGTACCTTTGGGAAGTACGAAATAGAGGCGATCCTGTTTATCCTGCCAGACGCAAGGGTACTGCTTCTCACCAACCAGTGCAACAAGCCGGAAGCCGAGGCCGTGTACCATTGCCGTCAGAACCATGCGGTCGCGAATTTCTATCAGCAGACGCGAATTTTTTCTCAGGATTTCTTCCTTGGCTACCATCTGTTCGAGGAACGAGACAGTCGCCTGGATCAGAATTTTTTTTCGCTCTTCTTCCAGTTCAGTCAAGTGCTGGGTGTAATAGTCATTCAAGGGCTTGTTCTGTAACAGATCGACGCGGTACAACTCATTTTCCGGGCCGGGATAGATGCGAATCTCCAGACCTCTTTTCTGTGCAAGGATGGATGTTTCCAACAGTCGGCTGTTGATTTCAATCTGCCTGTCCGGATTTCTGAGCCAGAATGTTTCGAACAGTTCCGGCTGTCCGATTGCCTGACGACCGATCAACATTGGCTTGATCGCATTGACAGGAGCCACCTGGGCAGTCAGGTTACCCTGCATCTTTGGTTGTGACAGAAGATAGACTGCAATCGCCCCGACAGCGCCAATCAACAGGAAGAACAGTCCGGTCAGCAGAAAAGATTTTCCCGAATTGCTTCCTCGCCTTGCCAGATCGAGTATCGGATCCTGTTCGCTCTGCGGTGCTTCTGCTGAAGACAACGCTGACAACAATTCGGAGACAGCCTGATCTTCAGAAACCGGCTTTTCAGACCGTTCTGAAATCTGCTGCCGTTCTGGAAGCTGATCCTGCGGAACGGGTTCACCCTTATTTGAACCAGTGTCAGCTTCAACGACTGGAACAAGAATTTTTTGGCCACATTTTTGACAGATACCAGACTGTCCCATGGCAGAATTGGGAACACGAATAACCGCCTGGCAATATGGACATCGAAACTGGAGCATTGGTTAAAAACAGGGCAGATGGATTGTTTGGCGAAATTGGCGAATATGGGGTGTGGCAAGGTTTTTGTTCACAGGATCAAACAGGATCCCGGGAAAGAACAAAACGTGTGACTCGAGGATGAGCCAGTTTACCAATCGACAGCATTAAATGGGTAGAGGATTTTTGTCTTTTGCCCGGTTTCGGCTGGAACAAGCCCGATTTTTCCGGGGTTTACCTCGAAATCTTCTTCGTGAACAAAAGAAATACAGTTAAAATGGAGTAAATGCAAAACATGTAGGTGTGCAGGGCCTGGTAATCAGGTTTCAATTAAGGGAAAGAGTTTGGCGGTTCGTTCTTTAGGTTGTAGGTTTTAATTACAGGGAGTGAGTCTCCTGTCTTTCTGGCGGAAGTAGTTTGTGGATCGTCAGGAAGTTTTCGGAATTTGGTGATTGGTTTCATTGCTCGAATCAGGCCGTACCTGGCAGGAGATTCTGTTCAGGGGTGTTGTTTGTTGCTGTCGCTGCGTTTCAGTCTCGCGAAATGTGATTGACGAAATCGCGAAGTCGAAATATCCTTCAGCAACAAAGCGGGCGCTACTGATTCCTGCGATCTTCCCGTACTGATGGCGAGGCGGTTTCTCGTGATCGGTTGGGGATGCCGGTATCCCGAATGGAAAATCGGGAAAGGCAGGCAATCGTACCTCATTGATACGCAAACAGATTTCATTTTACGGAAATAGCCCTTTGAAAGAGCGAGGAGTCCGATGAAGAGACAACTAGCAGGAGTGGCCGCGACAGTAGCCTTGTTGATATCCGGTTCGGCCTTACAGGCTGCCAATCAGAGTACCGAGTGGGCCTTGAAAATGTTCGAGGAAAAGTCCCACGACTTCGGCGTGGTCGCTCGTGGCAGTGATGTCCGGCATCGCATTAAAATCACCAATATCTACAAGGAGACCGTGCACATTGCTGATGTGAGAACATCGTGTGGCTGCACCGCTGCCAAGCCTTCCCGATACACATTGAAATCGCTGGAATCCGCATATGTCGAGATCGTTATGAATACGGTCAAATTCACGCGAAAAAAGGATTCGTCCGTGATTATCACGTTCGATTCTCCACAGCGGGCAGAGGTGCGCATCCCCATTTCAGCTTATATTCGTACCGATGTCGTGTTGACCCCCGGTTCGGTCAATTTCGGTTCTGTTGACAAAGGAGTTGGGGCGGAGCGAACCATTTCAGTTGCCTATGCAGGACGCGCAGATTGGCACTTGCGTGGTGTTGAAAATCTCCCCGAGTACCTGAAAACCGAGGTGGCTGAAAATACCCGCACGGGGGGATCCGTCAGATACACCTTGAAGGTGACTCTCGCCAAAAATGCACCTGTTGGGCCGTTTCGCAGTCAGATCAATTTGATTACTGACGATACCTCCAATCCCCGGATTCCGCTGCTGATTGAAGGAGAGGTTGTTCCCGATATCATCATTAACCCCAGCGTTGTTTCTCTCGGGATGATGAAGCCGGGACAGGAAAAGACGGTGAATGTCGTCATTCGTGGGAAACGTCCCTTCAAAATCTCCAAGGTGGAATGTGATAGTGACCTGCACGCGTTCAAAGTCAGAATGCCTGAAGATTCAAAGGTTGTTCATGTTCTCCCATTGACGATTTCTACACCAAACGGAGAAGGAACATTGGTGGAGAAATTTACGGTGACGATCGATGGACGTAATGAGCCGGTCACTTTCAAGGCCTTTTGTAAAGTGGTCTCCGGTTCATGATGTTGAGCCTGCGTCACTGAACGCCCTGTTTGTTGCTTTGTT
Source organism: Planctomycetaceae bacterium (assembly GCA_027080405.1). GTDB lineage: Bacteria > Planctomycetota > Planctomycetia > Planctomycetales > Planctomycetaceae > Rubinisphaera. The sequence goes on along the minus strand of JALWSL010000734.1, from coordinate 442 downwards.
TGAAAAGCGGGTCGGGTTTTTCCCGATCCGCTTTTTGTACTACCGAGCGGTTAAAGTAACGATTGAAG
>JALWSL010000734.1:0-364 GCA_027080405.1 Planctomycetaceae bacterium | reverse complement strand
GGTCAGAACAGACCAGACGTGCCGGGGCTATCAGAACATGTCTCAGGCGTCATTCCGTCAGCTCCGCGATACGACGCTGCACGAGAATGGGGAACGTAACTAAAATAAGGTCTTGAAGTTACACCTGATTCAGTTGCAAGACCGGTTGGCCAGCCGGGAACCGGGAGAAGCGGGGGAAAATAGTCGTATTTGGCATTCAGTACTTTATTGAGCTGACATTGTTGGCAATAATTGACTACACTCGTGGCTATCTGTATCTGTAAACGTGCCAGGTAACGCCGCGTGTGCTCTGATCCTCGGTAAAACAAGGGCCAGTAAGGCAGTCCCGGCAAAGCAAGCCTCAGTAAAGCAGTAAGAATCATGA
>JALWSL010000733.1 GCA_027080405.1 Planctomycetaceae bacterium | reverse complement strand
TGATCAGCCAGTTGGATGCCTCTCGAATTTCCGGTCTTGCTGATGACATTTTTGCTGCCTATGAAGCGGGAAAAATGGTTTTCATCTGCGGGAACGGCGGGAGCGGTTCGAACTCTTCCCATTTTTGCGAAGACCTGGGAAAAAGCACGCTGGATCCCGAAGATTTTGAAAACGACGACATCAAACGACTGAAAGTCATGAGCTTGACCGACAATACCCCCTATATTCTGGCTTGGGGAAATGACGAGGGATTCGATCGCATTTTTGTCGAACAGCTGAAAAACTTCGCTTCACCGGGTGATTTACTGATTGCAATCAGTGGGAGTGGCAACAGTGAAAATGTCCTGAAAGCTGTCTCCTGGGCCAACAAACACGACCTGACAACCTGGGGAATTACCGGTTACGATGGCGGAAAACTGAGCCAAATCGCTCAAAAAGAATTTCACGTTCCGCTGGATGATATGGGAATGGTCGAATCGGTTCACATGCTTGCTTTTCATTGGATTCTCAACGATGTCCATGCTCGCATAAACCGAGTTGGCCGTTATTGTTCCGACGATCAATCCCGGCGAAAAACGGCGTGATTCTTCCGCAACGCCTGCCAGCCGGCAGGATATCCCGCTCGCCAATCGCGGTACAAATAGTCACTGATTCCCTTTGGGGAATTGACGGACATGTGCCCCTGCGTTCAGGCAATCGCGTTATAATGCAGCGTCAATCGGCCTGGTCTGGCGGAAGTTGAAACCGTTGGAATCGGGAAATTTCACATTCTGCCGGTTTTCAACGCGCGATCAGACGAATACCATATTGTGTGGGTGCTGTTCTTCGCACCTGTAGATTCCTGATAGGGGCAGGCGTTATAGAAACCGGGCCTGTCTGGTTTATCGGTTGATTCAACTCTCTTTTCAGTTATCGGACGATTGATGTCGAATCAGGATTCGACAACTTTTATGGGTACGGTTCCTGGGCAGGCACCTGCGCCCCCGGTTCGCAGAAAGAGCCGTCATCGAAAAAGAAGAACTTCCGGGAAAGCACCCCGTCCATTAGTGGAGATTCGCCCCGATGTGGAATCACCCGATCTTCGTTCCTGTTTCGAGGACGGTTTTTCCCTGGCAGCTCTCTGGCAGTTTATAAGAAGCTGGTTGCGGACTGCTGTTGCAGCCGGCTACGGGATTTCGCTTTTGATCCACGCGATTGCTTTGTTGATCATGTCCTTCGTAGTGCTGAGTCAGATCGATTTCGATGAAGCGGTTATTTCTTCGATCGCCAGTGACGAAGAGGCTTCGCTATTCGATGAGGTTGTCGATGTCCGTATGGATGTTCCGGAAGGTGATGTTTCATTGGACAAATCTCTCGAATCGATCAGCAACATGGATATGGCTGATTGGGCAGATAACCCCGTCGCGACCGGAGTTGAGGATTCGATTGAATCGTTGTTCGAGAAAGAGGGAGCAAAAGGAATGGGAGGCGGGGGGTTTATGGCTCCTCCCAATTCCCGTGTTTTCAGAAAAGGGAGTTTCAGTGCCTGGACGATTCCGGATGATCCGGAGCCGGGGCAGGATTACGCGATCGTGATTGTCGTCAAGTTGCCCAAACGCGTCAAAAGATATCGCGCTTCCGATCTTGTCGGGCTGGTTGTTGGAACCGATGGTTATCGCCAGACCGTTCCCGGCCCGCAATATGCACGTGGTAGCGTCTATCTTCCGATGAAAGATCATACGGCGAAACTTGTCGTCAAGGTTCCGGGCGGTGCTTCCCGCGTTCGCGATGTGATCAACATCCGCTCGAAAATGCTCAAAGAGAAACAGAAAATCGAGCTGGAATTCTAGTGCAGCCTCATCCCGCGGACCCTCACTCTGCAGACGACGATGTATCAACTTTGGCAAGCAGCAACGAAGCAGGTGGCAGAAAAGCAGAGCCCCCAATCACGCCCTGAAAAGGCACTGATTGCATAAACAACATTAATAGCAATTTACGCAACATCGACTCAGCATAGCGGAACACCCCATGGCCACCTACAAAATAGATGTCATCAGCGACCTCCTGCGACAATGGCTGAAGAAAAGACTGGAAAGTGCCGCCGAGAACTGGATTGACGAGCGGTGCGAATCGATTCGGAAAGGGAACTTGCAGGCGCTGTATTTGGGGTTCGGGCTTGTTTCGCGGAAGATTGCCAAACTGGGACTCGGATTGTGTGGGGATGAGTTGGAGCAGGCCACACAGGCCCGTCCGAATTGGCAACCGGAATTCTGGTCTCTCCAGGATGCAGTCAGGACACTGTTTGTTCTGGAGTATTCCGCTGCCCAGCCGGAACAGTTTCTTTCGGTTCTGGATCACTTATTTTCAGCAGGTGAAGTTCATGAACTGATCGCTTTGTATCAGGCGCTTGCTGTTCTGCCGGAGCCGGAACGATTGAGACAGAGAGCCGGTGAGGGAATCCGCACGAACATGCAGAGCGTTTTCCGAGCCGTTGCCCACAGAAATCCTTTCCCCAGCGAACAGCTTGATGAAGGAATGTGGAACCAGATGGTTCTGAAATGCCTGTTTATTGGGGTCTCGTTGCATCCAGTGTTTGGTCTGGATTCCCGAATCAACTCCGCTCTTTCGCAAATGCTTTGCGACTATGCTCACGAACGCTGGGCGGCAAAGCGAACAGTCCACCCGGAATTGTGGCGATGTGTCCGTCCCGAAATGACACCCAGCGCCCTGGAAGATCTGCGACGGGTCATCGAGCAGGGGGATGAACTGGAGAAACAGGCCGCTGCCCTGGCACTGGCAGCCAGTTCGTTACCGGAAGCGAAAGAACTGTTGAAG
>JALWSL010000732.1 GCA_027080405.1 Planctomycetaceae bacterium | reverse complement strand
CTTCCCGGGTGATTACGCTAACCCCCAGCTTTTCACATTCGGCGTGTTCCCTGCGGGCAAGATCGTAAAGATCAGTTTCCCGGATGAAGTTGATAATCTTCTCACCAACGCCTCGCACCTGGCCGAGCGAAGAAAGTGGTGCAGCCAGTACATTCTGCGCAGAGCCGAATTTTTCCAGCAACAGCGTTTGTGTCCTCGGCCCGACTCCCTTAATCATATTCAATGCCAAACAGGCTTGCCGGGATCGCGACAGTTCAGCTTGAACGTTCATCAGGTTCCCGCCTGGATCTTTCGGAGTTCTTTGGGAATCGGAAACGTAACATGTTCCTCGCGGGTTGTTACCTCCTCGAGTTCTGCGTTGTAATTCTCAATCAGGTAGTCGATGCATTCCTGCACCACGACTTGGGGAGCACTTGCTCCTGCGGTTATCAGGACGGTGTCGATTCCGTTTAACCAATCGGGCTGTATTTCATCGACGCCATCAATCAGATAGGCAGGAGTATCCATGCTGGAAGCGATTTCCTGCAATCGCCTGCTGTTCGAACTGTTTTGGCTTCCCAGAACGAGTACGAGATCAGCCTGAGGCGTCAACTGCGAGACAGCGTGTTGACGGTTGGTTGTCGCGTAGCAGATATCCCCTTTGGGAGGGGATTCGATCTTCGGGTAGCGCTGTTTCAATTTAGAAACAATCGCTTCGGTTTCTTCGACACTGAGCGTGGTTTGCGTCAGGTAAGCGATTTTCGCATCCGGAGGAAAGGGGAGCTTTTCAACGTCCTCGGCTGTCTCGACCAGAGTGATACTTTCGGGAGCCTCTCCCATCGTGCCGATCACTTCATCGTGTCCCTGATGCCCAATCAGGATAATGTGATACTGCTGGCGGGCATAGCGAATCGCTTCTGCATGAACTTTCGTTACCAGTGGGCAGGTCGCGTCAATTGTCTGCAAGCCACGCGCAGCGGACTGCTTGCGGATTTCCGGGGAGACTCCATGCGCACTGTATAACAGAATCGCCCCTTCAGGGACTTCTTCGATGTGATCGACGAACGTCACTCCCTGTTTGGAAAACCGTTCGACCACGTACTTGTTATGAACAATTTCGTGATACACATAGATCCCCGTCCCAAACAGTTTGACACATTCCTCAAGCGACTGAATGGCCATGTTGACCCCCGCGCAAAAACCACGCGGGTTCGCCAAAATTATTTTCATCAATTACAATTCCTGCAAGAATAGCTACGAAATTCCGCTAGATGGTTCCTGCTCCAACCCCTTTATTGTACCATAAAAGCCTGCCATCCGTAATGAAGAGGCTTTGTTACCCGATGATAGCCGATTTATTTCCGTTCGCCCACCTTTGCCCTGTATCGATGATCCAAGGAGCGTTTTGATATGCAATCCTCGTCAATACCTTCCACTCGCACAACTTCCGCTCACGTTGTGTCCCCCGTTTTTTTCATCCTGCTTTTCATCATCATGCTCGGCATTGTCGTCGGTTCATCGAACCCGTTGAACGCTGAAGGCCCCATGAGTGTCCAACAGGAACAAAACACGATCGTTCTTTCTGAGGGGATTTCGATTCAGAACATCGCACAGGAACCGGTGGTAATCGATCCGGTTGACATCGCTTTCGATGAATTCGGTCGGCTTTGGGTCGCGGAAATGCGAGACTATCCGAACGGGCCGGCAAAGGGAGAAAAACCGACTTCGCGGATCAAAATCCTCAAAGATCAAAACGGCGACGGCATCTACGATTCTTCCACTGTTTTTGCCGACGAACTTTTGTTTGTGACGGGCATGTTTCCCTGGAAAGCAGGCGTGATTGTCACACTTTCCGGTAAAATCGAGTGGATGATCGACCGCGATGGCGACGGGAAAGTCGATCATCGGGAAGTCTGGCTTGATGGATTTGCAGAAAAAAATCCTCAATTACGGGCGAACCATCTGACGTTGGGACCTGATGGCTGGATGTACGTCGCCAACGGTCTGCGAGGCGGGGCGGTCAACGTGGTCCGTAAAGATTGGCCTCAATTGAAAGAACCGATTCAATTACGGGGACGCGACTTCCGCTTTCATCCACACACAGGCGCTTGTGAGGCCATCGCGGGAAATGGTCAATATGGAATGTCATTTGACGCCTGGGGAAACCGGATCATCTGCTCGAATCGAAATCCCGCCATGCAAATCATGTTGCAATACAAACATTTGGCGCTGCAGCCCAAGCTGCCGATCCGTTCGCTGGTTCAGGATATTTCCCCCTCCGGCGTGAATTCGAAACTCTTTCCCCTCTCGGCGAACTGGACGACTTCCAATCTGCACGCCGGTCAGTATTCAGCCGCATGCGGTGTTCACATTTATCAGGGAGATGCCTTGCCGGCAAAATTCAGAAACCGCATGTTTGTTTGCGATCCGACGGCGAATTTGGTGCATCAGGACGAGTTGCAAATCGATGGCGCGAGCTTCAGGGCGGTCAATCCGTATCAGCCAAAAGAATTCCTGGCCAGCAAAAGCGAGTGGTTCCGGGGCGTCAATCTGCGAACCGGCCCGGACGGATGTTTGTACGTAATCGATATGTATCGAGCGGTCATCGAACACCCGCAGTTCATGCCGGACGAATTGAAAAATCGTCCCGATCTGACACTGGGAAATGATCGAGGTCGTCTCTGGAGATTGAACCAGACAGGAAAAAATCTGTCCCGCCCCGTGACAGAAACGATCCTGCCTGCGGATGCGTCGACAGATCAACTGATCCAGTGGCTACAACACGATAATATTTGGCAACGCAATGTGGCATATCGAAAATTTGTCGAAAAACAGGATG
>JALWSL010000731.1 GCA_027080405.1 Planctomycetaceae bacterium | reverse complement strand
GTAACTGATGACGCCGGTCAGGCCCCGCATTTCCAGATCGACATAAAAATTTCGCGGCCCGGAAAGACGAATGGTTCTATCTTCCGTGCGGCCGTTGGGCGAAAAAAGAATCGGTTCCGACCAGACAATTGGCTCTCCTGAATCGTTCAGCTCTATTTCATTTGAATCGGATGAAGGTTCCTCGGACGGGAACTTGGCAAAATTTTCAAATGATTCTGATTGATCCTCCTCCGGGAGTTCGACAAAAGAAATTGTCGCGGGCAGTTCCCCCTGTCGAAGAATGAAATTTTCCCTCTGACCAGAACGGGAATCATCTCCTTCCGGAAGATCATCCGATAAGTCCGACGAACCGGGCAAGTCGGAGATGTTATCGGTACTTTCCACACTCAGGCCCGAGGGAGTCGAGTTTTCGTCGCTTTCGAGAGAATCATTTTCATCAACAGCGGCCTGTTGAACGGGAGCCTGTATCACCCAGCCGTTTCCATTGAGCTGATACCGGAACTCGATCTGTTTTCCCTGACGGATCGAAAAGAATCGCGCCTTGGCCAGTGCGGCCTTCACTTGCCGGGAGGCGCCGCGCAGCCGACTTTTATCCAGCGGGCCTCGCATTGCTGGAACCGTCATGGCAGCCAGCGCGGCCAGCACCGCCAACACGATCAGCATCTCCAGCAGAGTATAGCCCGATTTTTTCACAGATCGGCTCATGAAATTCTCCGCTGAAAATTGCTTTACCAGGCATCAAACCAGGGAGGTAACACCCCCCGGCTCGCCTGAAAAACCCTAACGCCTGATACTTACTACCTAACGCCCGTTTCACTCATCCTCACTGACATCGCTTCCTGCATCTCCTGTACTCGTGTTGGAACCGCCCCAACTGGTGATGTCGTCCTCGGTATTTTCCTGACCATCGGGGCCAAAAGACCAGATGTCGGGAATCCCCTGCTTGTTATGTGTCGCCGGAAATTCATAGCCGTAGCTGTTCCCCCAAGGGTCTTTGGGAACTCTGTCCGCTTTCAGATAGGGGCCATCCCAGTTGGATCCCCCTGTTTCGGAATCTCCTTCTTCTCCTTCCAGCGCGATATCTTCTCCGCCGAGATCTCCTTCGCCACCGAGTGAGTCTGCAGAAGGCTCGGTGATCAGCGCCTGCAACCCCTGCTCTTTGGACGGGAAGGTGTTCATGTCGATCGCATATCGCTCCAAAGCTGCCTGGAACATCCCGATCTGTGTTTTGACAGCGCTGATATCGGCTTTCGCCTTGCTGCCGAGCAGTCGGGGGCCAACCATGGAAACCAGCAGCACCAGAATCGCCATCACGATTAAAAGCTCAACCAGCGTAAAACCGCCGCGAGATATTTTTCGCGGAGTTCTTTTCTTCGTTTCTGTTTCAAGTCCTTGCATTTTTCTGTTCCTTTTTTCCTTCTTGAATTGTCAATCGGAATCATCAGTTCGATGACCATAATAACCACAGTAACCGCACAGTGCGTTGCAATGTTCTGTAAAAATCAGAAGTGAGGCACCTGTCATTTCCCGCAGTCCCCTTACTTCAGGACGGATGGAAATATCCGCACCCGTTTTGAATGACCATGAAAATAACTATGAATAGGCGTCCCCCTGTTTCTGCTTGCCTCAACTCATCGAAGTGCTCATTTCGAATACGGGAAGCAACAACGCGACAATCACAAACAGAACCGCACTTCCCATCACCATGAGCAGGGCCGGTTCGATCAAACGAACCATCATGTCGAGTTGTCTGGCTACTTTCCTGTCAATCGTGTCTGCAATGTTGTTCAAAACCTGTTCCAGATTGTTCGCTTCTTCCGCGATGGTGATCATCGCCATCACGTTCCCGGGAATCAAACCGCTTTTGGAAAGAGGCTCCGACAGCGTTTCACCGGAAGAGATGTTCTCTGCGGCTGAGCGAATCGCCTTTCCCAAAACAACATTTCCGGAAGAATCGCTGCTGATTTCCAATGCTTTCAACATCGGCACACCGTTGCGGAGCAGCGTTCCCAGGATCCGGCAGAAGCGGGAAACAGCCCCGTTGAGAAAAATGCTTCCAAAAATCGGCAATTTTGTTTTCTTTGCATCGAGCCATTCACGCCCCTGAGGAGAAATCGCCCAACGTCGCGCTGCGTAGAGCGCCCCGATAGCGGCGGCCAGAACGAGCAATCCGTACGTCCCCAGAAAATCGCTGAGCCATAGCAGAATAACGGTTGCAGTGGGGAGTGTGCCCTGCCGTTCAAGTTGTGCAAAAAGATCGGCAAATTTGGGAACGAAAAAGACAATCAGCACCAGCGTCACCGCGGAACCGGCAGTCGCCAGGAACGCAGGATAGGCCATGGCTCCTTTTATTTTCGCCCGCAATTCATCCTGTCGCTCCAGAAATTCAGCGGTCTGCTGCAGCGATTCTTCCAGAAACGCTCCTTCCGTCCCGGCCCGTACAATACTGATTGTCAATTCGTTGAAGATATTTTTATGAGCCGCCATTGCTTCATGTAGTTGCGCCCCTTCAGCAATGCGGCTGCGGATATCAGAAAGAACGGTTTTCATCCGATCGTTCGGCGTTTGCTGAATCAGAATTTCCAGCGCCTTCAGCAGTGGCACACCGTTCGTGAGCAGATCGGCAAGTTGCGTCAACGTCGCCGTGAGCAACTCCGTACTGACACCACTGCCGAAACTGATCGAAATTCCTTTTTTCTTCGCCGGCTTGACCGTCATCGGAAACAGCGCGCGTTCGGACAGAATCGCCATCACATCGTTTGACGTCTCTGCGGTGATCAGTCCGGTCACGTTCTGACCGTCCATTGAACGGGCTGTGTAAGCA
>JALWSL010000730.1:5613-11128 GCA_027080405.1 Planctomycetaceae bacterium | reverse complement strand
CGACTCTCACCACGCTGGCGGCGTTGCTGCCCGTGTTGTTTTCAACCGGTCGCGGAGCTGATGTTGCCCGGGCGATGGCGCTTCCCGTTTTTGGTGGAATGCTCATTGAACCGTTCACCTCTTTTATCGTCCCGACGCTTTATTGTGGATATTTGGAAATAAAAATGGCTTCAGGAATGAAGGATTCGCTTTGGTCTGCATCCAATGAGGAGCAGGAGGCTGCGCAAGCCAGGCAGAACAAAACAGCCGAAGCCATAACAGCCGCCTGAATTCACAAATAAATTGTATGGGGCGTCGTGACGCACCAATTTATGAAAAGTCAACAAAGGAAAAGGAATTTTTCAAACTCTCAAAAAGGAGAAAAGGAATGAAACGTCTCGGAATTTTAATGGTTGCTGTCTTATTTGCCGGAACCGGATATTTTGCCCAAGGTGATGATGGTCACAGCGGTCATCAGGCAAAACATGACAGCCTGCGGGCAGCCGTGCAGGGGATTTGTCCTGTTACAGGGCAAAAACTTGGGGCACATGGAAAACCGATTAAAGTCAAAGCGGGAAAGGAAGAGATTTTCCTCTGCTGCAAGGGCTGTTTGAGTGAAAAAATCAACCCACAACACTGGGCAACAATTCACGCCAATATGGCCCGTGCCCAAGGCAAGTGCCCGGTCATGAAGAAGAAACTGCCCGCCAATCCGAAATCTGTTGTGGTCAATGGTCAAACAGTTTACGTCTGCTGTCCTCCCTGCACCAAAAAAATCGCAGCGAATCCCGCTCAGTTTTTGTCAACCGTTGACTCCTACTACGAACAGGCGTTGAAGCAAAGATAAATCGAATCTTCGTCGGGCCAGTTCTCTTTGCATCTTTCTTCGCAACGAAGCCGGACCAAGCCCATCTTGTGTCCGGCTTCATTTTTGAGCAGAGCCCAACCTGGACAAGTTGGAATCAAACAGAAAAAATAACCTGGAAACTCCCAGATTTCTCCGAAAACGGAATCTCTTGGGGAGAAACTCGTTTTTCAGGTTCCGATAGCACCCGATGGACGCCAGTTTCTGACATGAAACGGATGATATTGTGCCGTCAGTTGGCCTTTGGATGGACGGCACCGTCATTATCGCCACGCGACTGGCTTTTATTGGCATGTCAATAGAAAGATAAAAACAGCGTCAAGTCGTGTGACAGGTTCTGAACAGATACCTGATCCTTAAAAAGTTGGCGTGACCATGAAGAAGTGGGGAAGATGGAGCATCTAAACCATATAGCTTGGCAGAAGTCTAATCTCATCAGGAGATATTGACTGATGCAAGCCTCACCGCATACGATGTATGTTGTAAGGCAAATTTTATTCTGTTTTGGGAAGTTTCGTTAGTGATTCGCTGCTTGCTCATTCTGGCACTGGTATCGAACCAGCTCCTGTTGACGGGGCAGGGGGAGATGTATTTGTGCCTGGGGGGTGATGGGGCGTTCTGTCTGGAAACTGATCCTGAAACCTGCACTTGCTGTAAGGAAGGTCGGCACAAAGAGGCTGACCACAGTTCCACGGCCTGTTCCTGTTCCTGCACGAAAAAGCAGAGCAGTGCGCACGCTGAGAAAGAAAAAGCAACGTCAACAACGCCAACTCTTGGAGCATTCATTACAGATGAAAATGAATGCGGTTGTTTGCATTTGATCATTGCAAGCGACCGTTCGACTCCCGCAACGCGCGCAGTTCATTCGGTCAAGTTGGAATGGAATCGTTCCCTTGCTACTTTTTCGTTGCCCGATGACAACCCCGCCTGCAATCGATCTTTGCAGCCTGCCACAAATTCCGGTTTCGCGTTATGCAAACCCGATCTTGATGCTCGCAGCCTGGTTATGCGCTGTTAATCAGCCTCTTTTTCGCTGCGTTTTTGCTCGGATAGTCTTCAAAACTTTTTGAGCAGATTTCTCACTCTATTTCGCAGCCTTTCTGCTTGTGTTCGGTTCTCTCCAGAGTGATCGACAGACTTCAAGCAGCATACAGGCACGTTTATTAGCGTATTCTCTCAGGAGGTCGAAATGTCTACAGCCATTTCTCCGACGACACAATCATCTGATCACCCCGCTACAAGTCCGGCGTCAACTTCGTCATCAAGTGAAAAGAAGCACATGGGGTTGGCGGGGCGTCTTATCAATGGCCTTCCAACAATTTTTGTTTTCATGTTACTGGGGGGCGTGATGTTTCTTGGACATCACACCGGGTGGAAAATGATTCCAGCCGCCGAGTTATTTGGCGAAACGGAACATGAGCCCGACGACTGGTGTGCCGAGCATCTGGTGCCGGAATCGCAATGTATCGAATGTGATCCGGATCTTTACCCAAAGCCGAAGGAATACGGCTTCTGTAAAATTCATGGGGTCGCCGAATGTGTGATCGATCATCCCGATCTGGCACAGGTGAAGGGGGAGCCCCAATTGCCGAAGTACGACACAGCGGCTGCCATTGCTTTGCTTCCCCGTCCGGAAAATAATCCGCTGGAAACGATGCACAAATCACGCATCCAGTTTGCTTCTGTGGAAAGTGCCCGAAAATTCGGGATTGATATTGATATCGTGCAAACGCGATTGATGCGGGATGAAATTATCGCCAATGCAGAGATCGTGTACGATCCGATGCGTGTCGCCCAACTGAAAACGAAAGCTCCCGGAACCGTTGTCGCTGTTTATAAAACGGTCGGTGATTCTGTCCGGCAGGGGGAAATTGTGGCTCTTGTTGATGCTGTTCGCGTCGGCGATGCAAAGTCGGCTCTTATTCAGGCTCTTGTCCAGGTTCAATTCGAGCAGGCCAAGGTCGATCGCCTGGAGGAAGCGGGAAAGAACGGGAGTATTGCAAGAAAATTTCTCTTGGAAGCCGAGGCGGCCTATCGAAAGGCAGAAGTTGCATTGATTGCAGCCAAACAGGAACTGGCCAACCTTGGGTTCATTCTGCCTGACAATATCGATCGGGCCGAGCCCAGGAAACTCGCCGCGGAACTGCTTTATCGGGATATTCCAACGCATCTGATCGGGGCATTACCCCCACGACAAAGAACAGCGAACCTGATACCGGTACTTGCTCCGTTTAGCGGAATAGTGACTTCACAGAATGTCGTGGCTGGGGAAGTTGTCGATACCACGACGATGATGCTGAAAATGACTGATCCGACGCAAATGTGGCTGCTTCTGAATGTGAAGCAGGAAGAAGCCAGATATGTGCATGTCGGCTTGCCGGTTCGATTTGAATCGGACGATGCGTCAGAACAGATTGATGGGAATATCTCGTGGATCAGTCCGGAAATTGACCCACAAACCCGCACCATTCAGGTGCGTGTGGTACTCGATAATTCGCAAGGTCTGTTGAGAGATCGCATGTATGGTACCGGGCATATTATTTTGCGGGAAGAACCGAATGCGATCGTGGTCCCCAAAATTGCGGTGCAATCGACAGCGGATGCCCACTTTGTGTTCGTACGTGACAAGAACTACTTCAAAAAGGATGCCCCAAAAGTTTTTTATGTGCGACAGGTGCGCATCGGGGCCTCCGATGATGAATTTACCGAACTTCTCGCCGGGGTTCTGCCGGGGGAAGTCGTTGCGACTGAAGGAAGTTCTGTTCTGCTCGGTCAACTTTTACGCAGCAATCTGGGAGCAGGTTGCGGCTGTCATCAGGAAGACTGAAAGGAACAACCATGGATCTATTAAATCGTGTTATCGATTTCTCGTTGCATAACCGTCTGGTTGTGCTGCTGGGAGTTGTTGCCGCCGCGGTGGCGGGAACGGTGGCGTTGCGCAATCTGGATATCGATGCCTTCCCCGATACCACGCCGGTACAGGTGCAGGTCAATACCATTGCTCCGGCGTTGGCTCCGGAAGAAGTCGAACGGCTGATTACATTTCCGATCGAATTGGCGATCAGCGGGCTCCCCGGACTGGAGGATGTCCGTTCAATTTCCAAATTCGGGCTTTCGCAGATTGTCATTATCTTCGAGGATGGAACCGACATCTATTTCGCCCGGCAGTTGATTAACGAACGGCTTTCAACGGTTGAGCTTTCCCCCGGAATTGAACGTCCGAAAATGGGACCGGTTGCGACGGGACTTGGGGAAGTGTTTCATTATGTTGTGACTGGTCAGGGAACCGAACCGACCGAACTACGAACGATTCACGATTGGGTGATCAAACCGCCCATGCGGACCGTTCCGGGAACGGCAGAGATTAACAGTTGGGGCGGATACAAAAAACAGTATCAGATTCGTGTCGATCCTGATTTACTGATCAAGCATGATCTCACTTTCAATGAAGTGGTGGAGGCTGCCAAAAAGAATAACCTGAATGTCGGGGGCGGCAACATTACCGAATCGAGTGGAATGCTGCTGGTTCAGGGATTGGGACGCACGACCGATATCGACCAAATCAAACAAATGGTCATTTCATCGAAAGATGGGGTGCCGATTCGCGTGCAGGATGTGGGCGATGTCATTATCGGCCACGAAATTCGTCGCGGAGCGGTTACGGCGGACGGAAAAGGGGAAGTCGTTCTTGGGCTCGGCTTTATGCTCATGGGCGAAAACAGCCACGAAGTGACCTGGGCATTGAAGGAAAAACTCGATTCGCTCAAAGGGACATTGCCGCCCAATGTACAGGTTGTCCCTGTTTATGATCGGACCGAACTGGTCAACTTCGTGATTGATACCGTCCGCAAAAATCTGTTTGAAGGGGGCCTGTTTGTTATTGCGGTTCTGTTTGCCTTTCTGGGAAATATCCGGGCGGCAACAATTGTCGCGATCGCAATTCCGCTTTCGATGTTGTTCGCTTTTTCGGGAATGTATCGCTTCGGAATCGCAGCCAGCCTGCTCAGCTTGGGGGCAATTGATTTCGGTCTGGTTGTGGACAGTTCAGTCGTGATGATTGAAAACTGCGTGCGTCATCTGGCTCACGATCATAACAGCGGACGGGCTCGGCTCGATATCATTCGCGATGCCGCCGTCGAAGTTCGTCGTCCCACCATGTTCGGTGAACTGATCATCATGATCGTGTATCTGCCGATTTTGACGCTGGAGGGAATCGAAGGCAAACTGTTCCGCCCGATGGCGCTGACGGTCATCTTCGCATTGATCGGGTCGATGATACTTTCACTCACTTTGATGCCGGTGCTGGCGAGTTTCTTCCTGCCGAAAAAAGTGGAAGAAAAAGAACCGTTTCTGATGCGAATTGTGCATGCGATTCATTATCCGATTCTGCAGTTTTCGATGCACCACAAAGCCGCCGTCATGGGCTTTGCCGCCTCGATTATGATACTCGCTTTTGGGATGATCGCCCCGAATCTCGGTTCGGAATTTGTGCCCCGTCTCTCCGAAGGAGCGATTGTTTGTGGTGTGATCCGCCTGGCGGGGACTGATATAGATGATTCGATCCGCTCGAACACGCAAATGGAAAAAGCTGTTCTTGCTGAATTCCCGGATGAAGTGGAGCATATCTGGAGTCGCATCGGTGCGGCGGAGATTGCAACCGATCCGATGGGG
>JALWSL010000730.1:0-5603 GCA_027080405.1 Planctomycetaceae bacterium | reverse complement strand
CGTTCAAACCGCGCAGTGTCTGGAAGAAAGCCAAAACGCAAGCTGAGTTGACCGAAAAAATCGAGAAAGTGCTGCGTGATTTTCCGGGGACGAAACTCGGCTTTTCTCAACCGATTGAAATGCGCATCAACGAAATGGTTTCGGGAGTTCGGGCCGATTTGGGTGTCAAACTGTTTGGCGATGATTTCGATATTCTGGTTGAAAAAGCGGAGGAAATCGAAAAGATCATCAACTCGATTGACGGAGCGGCCAACGTCAATACGGAACAGGTGACCGGACAGCCGATGCTGCAGATTAAAATCAGGCAGGATCAGATTGCCCGGTATGGTCTGTCTGCCAAGGAAGTTCTCAGCCTGGTGGAATCGATCGGCAGTAAACCGGTCGGCGAAATTGTGGAAGGTCAGTTGCGATTTCCCCTCATTATCCGCTTGCCGGAATCGGTGCGGGATAGCCCGAAGACAATCGCTGAAATGTTGATTTCCACCCCGAAGGGAGAACGAATTCCGCTTTCACGTCTCGCCACGGTGGAAGTTGTTTCCGGCCCTTCAACCATTACCCGGGAATGGGGACAGCGCCGCATTACCGTTACCGCCAACGTGCGGGGACGGGACCTGGGAAGTTTTGTGGCAGAAGTTCGAAAGAAAATTTCTGAAGAATTGTCACTTCCGCCGGGGAGGTATCGTGTTGAATATGGAGGTCAGTTTGAAAATCTCCAACGGGCCAAACAGCGTTTGTTGATTGTCGTCCCGATTGCCCTTGCGCTGATTTTCATCCTGCTTTACATGACGTACGGAAACATGATCGATACATTGCGCGTTTTCACCAGTATTCCGTTTGCATGGGTGGGCGGCATCTTTGCCCTTTGGCTGCGCGGAATGCCGTTTTCGATATCGGCAGGTGTCGGCTTCATTGCGATGTCCGGGATCGCGGTTCTGGATGATATGATTCTCGTTTCATACATCCGCCAACTTCGTGAAAAGGGAATGGAGTTGAACAAGGCGGTTACACAGGCGGCCGTGACTCGACTTCGTCCTGTCTTGATGACGACGCTGGTTGCCAGTCTCGGCTTTTTGCCGATGGCAATGGGCGACGGCATGGGAGCCGAAGTGCAACGCCCACTCGCCACCGTCGTGATTGGCGGCGTGATCGGTGCAATGGTGATGTCGCTGCTGGTATTGCGTGTGATTTATCTGTTATTCAATGCCCCCATCGCCCCCATCAAGCAAGATAAGGAGGAAGCAGAAGTGTAAAAGAAAATGGCAAGAGTCTTACTGCCGGTAAATTTCACTCGTTTCCAGCATGACTGAATCGTGGACGCGAGGATTATGGAATCTAAATCTATTTGTGAAATATGACAGAAGCGACATTTCGTACGCTTCATAAGATCAAATTTTTTTATCAGGAGAAGAAAGATGTTACGACGTTTGATGATGTTGACCCCGATGCTCGCGATTGCGTTTGTTGTTGGATGTGGAGGGGGTGCTGCGACCGATTCGGGAGCCAATGCAACGCCTGTCAGTGCAGATGCAGGTGATGATCACGCCGGGCACGATCACGAGGGGTGGTGGTGCAAGGAACATGGCGTTCCCGAAGCGGATTGTGCCTTGTGCGATCCGGATGTTGCAGCTGCCTACAAGAAAAAAGGGGATTGGTGCGAAGAACATAATCGCCCTGAATCCCAATGTTTTATCTGCAACCCCAAACGACAGGAAAAGTTCATTGCCTTGTATGAAGCAAAATTCGGCGAAAAACCGCCTGCTATAGAACAGGAATAAGTGTTGATCAAATGATCCTGCGATGATGTGACCATCCCTGGGCTTTCCTGTTCTCAGTAAGGCGCCAGGGGTTTCTCTAACCAGGAACGATGCAACAACTACTTCGAATTCATTCATCTCCCCCAATAAAAACGAGGATTCCAATGATGGAAAAAGAACACGAATTCGATGGTCCCTGGTGGCGGTATCCGCCGCTCCGCAATGCAATTATCGCAGCCGTGATTGCATTGATTGCTTTTACGTTGGAGAAACTGGATCTTGCTGATAGTAACATCATTGTTTACCAGTATTGGTTTGCGATCATTCTGGGGGGGTATACTTGGGCGTGGGAAGGGCTTGAAGACCTCATTCAAGATGGGGAAATCAGTATTTCAATGCTGATGATTGGTGCAACCACCGGTGCGGGTTATCTGGGAATGTGGGACGAAGCAGCAGCGTTGGTTGTTCTTTATGGCATCGCAGAAGGGATTGAGGAATATACGTTTAATCGAACACGAAATGCTATTCGCTCCCTGCTTGATCTTGCTCCGCGAGAAGCTCGGCTGCTTCGTGATGGAAAGCAGCAGGTTGTGCCAGCGGAAACGCTGCAGATTGGAGACGAATTTATCGTTTTACCCGGCGAAGCGATCCCCTCGGATGGGGAAATTATTGAAGGCAAAACAACGGTTGACGAATCACCGGTAACAGGTGAGTCTGTGCCGGTAGACAAACAGGCTGGTGACAAGGTATTTGCAGCGACGGTGAACGGGCAGGCAACCCTTACCGTTCGCGCAACAACAACCTATGCAGATAACACGTTATCTCGAATTATCGATTTGATTGAAAATGCACAGGATCAAAAGGGGCATGCTCAGGAATGGATGGAACGATTCGGACGCCGATACAGTCCGACAGTTTTGTCAATTGCCGTCGCGTTGATTATTTTACCAATACTGTTTCAGCTTGATTTTAATTTCTGGACAGAGAAAGCCGTTGTCCTGTTAGTTGCTGCGGCTCCCTGTGCCCTCATCATTTCACTGCCAATTGCGATGTCTGCCGGGATTTCCGGGGCGGGAAAACGGGGGATCCTGATTAAAGGAGGTGCTCATCTGGAACATCTCGGGATCATCAAAACAATTGCGTTTGATAAAACGGGAACCTTGACACACGGCAAGCCAGTGGTGACTGATGTCAAGGCCTTTACGGGGAACGAAGAAGAAGTGATCAGTCTGGCGGCCGGGATCGAAAAGTTCTCTGCCCATCCGCTTGCCTTGGCAATCGTTCGATATGCGGAAGAACAGAAAATTGCGATCGCGCGGGTGAGTAACACAAAAGCTCTGCCTGGATCGGGCACACAAGGTGATGTCGATGGGCAAACCTGGCATCTGGGAAGTCCGACTCTTTTTCGAGAGTTCGGAGTGAATCTTGAAGAGTTGAAGGATTCCATTTATGAGTTGCAAAATCAGGGGAAAACCGTTGTTCTTCTTGGGAACGAAAAGCAGATTCTGGGATTGATTGCGATGCAGGATGTGTTACGAGAAAACGCTTCGCAAGTGATTCAACGATTACATGAAATGGATATCCGCACGGTGATGCTGACCGGCGATAATCAACATACGGCCCAACGGGTCGCGGAGCAGTTGGGCATTGATGAAGTGCATGCGAATTTGAAACCGGATGATAAAGTTGTCGAGATTGAAAAATTGATGAAAACCGGCCCCACTTTAATGGTTGGTGATGGTATCAACGATGCCCCTGCCTTGGCGCTGGCAACCTGCGGAGTGGCAATGGGAGCAGCCGGAACAGATGCGGCGATCGAAGCGGCCGACATCGCGTTGATGGCAGATGATCTCGGCAAGCTCGAAGAAGCGATGCAAATCGGACAAAAAGCCAGGAAAGTGAGCTTGCAAAATATCATCTTCTCATTGATTGTTCTCGTTATTTTGATTCCAACCGGTGTCGCTGGCTTTCTCTCGGTTGCAATGGTTGTGATGATCCATGAAGCAAGCGAACTGCTGGCTGTTGCGAACGGCTTACGTTGCGGCAGGCTTCCCTGAAGTAACAACAGGTATACAGGAAACCGTACAACCGGGGAGTCCTGATTGTCAGAGCAGTCTCGCATTTTACCGCTCAGTTATCCAAATTATCCCAATCAGGCCCATCCTGAACAACTCCTTCTGGGGTGTGAATGACTCGATGACGGCCATACTCTCCACTGATTCATGTCTCAGCTTTTTCTTTCGATCAGCAAAGCGGTCAGGTCATCTTTAGCTGCGGAGCCTGTTCGATAGGCAATAATCGTCTGCTTCAGTTGCTGCAATAGATCCTGGGGAAGCTTCTGGCGATGCTGTCGGATACTCATCAGCAGCCTGTTCAGGCCGAACTGATTCCCTTGCTGGTCGAATGATTCAACAACGCCGTCTGTGTAAAGGAATAATCGGTCTGCCTTGTTGAACGGGATCGTTTCGGATTCCCAGGACAAATCAGCAGAAATTCCGAGTGGAAAGCCAAGCGTCTCAATCTCTTTGATCTCTTTGGCGTCGTCCAGTATGACAGGCGGATGGCCGGCGTTGATGTATTCGACAGAATCTTCGTGCAGGGGAAAACGCAAAAAAGCAGCGGTCGCGAACATTCCCGATTCAATCACTTGTGAAAAATGGCGGTTCACAAATTCAACCAGTTCTGCAAGTGATGTCAACTGCTCGGCTGAAACTGCGATCAAGCTTTTCAGCATCGCAGCAGCCAAAGCCGCAGGGATGCCGTGCCCGGCGACATCGAGCATGCAAACCACGTTGGAACCGTCCGGCAACTCCACCACATCGTAAAAATCTCCCGCAACCAGTTCCGCTGGATCGTAAACGACGGCTATTTCCATCCCGGGAATTTCAGGTGCTTTCGGTAGCAGGCCTTGTTGAATTGAACTGGCCTTTTTCATCTGGGCTCTTCGTCGGCTGCGTGCTTCCGCCAGGGAATCGCTCATCGCGTTGACGGCATTGGTTAAATCGCAAAGTTCCCGATTGGTTGTAGCAGTAACGTGTCCACCAAATTCATTATTTTTAATTTTTTCGACTGCTTCGATCGTTCGATGCACTGGCTGAATAAACAGTCGCACCAACAGCGTGTTAAGAATGACCGCGGCGGTGATGGCAATCAGCATCGCATGCCAAAGCTGTGAAATCGCCTGCTCCGTCGCAAATTCATGCAGGTCGTCTGCGTTTTCTACCACGTACACCTTCAGATCACCATCGACCACTTTGCCGACGACGATGTCCTGCTGTAGAGAAGAATCCTGATGGCTTCGATCCGAATCGGCCCGCTTCACTTTTTCAAGATAACCCTCGGGCAGTTCTTTTAACGGATAGGAATGGAGCAGACGGTTTCTCACCTGAACCAGAATGAGATGCCCCGGAGCATTCAGTTTGTGGGCATGAACACAAACATCGTTAATATAACTTTGCACTTCCTGGGTATTAACCTGATCGATCCGTCGAACCGCATTGGCGATCAAATACGCTTCGTGATGCAATTCCTGATGTCGTGTCTCGATCATGCGGCGGACTTCACGACCGTAATCGATACTCAAAAAAGCAACAATCAACAAAAAACAAATAATAGTATATGTAGACCTAGCATACTTTGGTTTAAGTGAAGGACTAAAAAAAGATAAACAATACATACAATTTCTATATAAAAACATAAACAACATAACAAATAATAACTACCTTATCAATGTCAAATAACTCAAACATCCCATACTTCAATCATCACTCTTTTCAAAAACTACAAAATCCACCAAAAATTAAATTTAAAAACTGACTTGATAACAAAACAAACACATCCATCTCAAAA
>JALWSL010000729.1 GCA_027080405.1 Planctomycetaceae bacterium | reverse complement strand
GTTGACAAAAATAATGATGAAAAAATCAGCCGGGAGGAGGCGATTGCCCGTGTGAACGAGATGTTCGACAAGGTTGATGCCAACGGCGACGGCCAGATTGAAAAAAGTGAAATAAGGGAGTTCATGGGGAAAATGATGAGGGAACACCGCGGTCGTCGTCACCATGGCCCTCCGCGTGATGGAGATAGACCACCGCGCGATGGCGACAGGCCCCCTCATGACGGTAAACGGCCGCCCCGTGACGGCGAGGGACCACCTCGTGGCGATAGACCACCCAGAGATAATTGATGCTTGCGTTTGAAATCAACTCTTACGTTTGAACTGTCCTGCCAGATCATGGAAGACCCGACCCGAGCCGTTTGGCTCGGGTTTTTCTGTGTGCACCCATCTTTTCCCGGTGTGCCAATTTTTCCCGTTCTTCTGGCTGCATTCCCTTCTGCTTGCATTCGATCGCGGCCTGTTTACTTTTTTCTGGTGAACCTGTTCCACAGTGGCAAAATTGGTTTTCTGTCGGTAACATCTCCGCTTGATTCAACCGAATAACCACGGTTTCGTATCCGTTGGTGGGTGATATTAAGCAGATTCCAAGAGAAAAGACCATGGCCAAGAAAACAATTGCAGATGTTGACGTGACAGGTAAAAAGGTGTTGATGCGTGTCGATTTCAATGTTCCGCTCGACAACGAACAACATATTACGGACGATCGACGCATCGTGATGGCACTCGATTCAATAAAATCGGTCATCAGTCGGGGCGGACAGCTCATCCTGATGAGTCACTTGGGACGACCTGCGGCCGATGGTTCTGCCGAGGATGCCAGGTTCAGTTTGAAGCCGGTTGCGAAGCGGTTGGGGGAATTGCTCGAACAGCCGGTCGCGTTCGCAACGGATACAGTCGGGGAGGATGCTTCGGCGAAAGTGGCCGCCTTGAAGGATGGCGACGTTCTCGTTCTGGAAAATCTGCGTTTCAATAAGGGGGAGAAAAAAGGGGATCCGGAATTTGCAGCCGCGTTGGCTGCTTTTGCCGACATCTATTGTAACGACGCCTTCGGGACCTGCCATCGTAAGGATGCGTCGATGGTTGCTGTCCCCGAGGCCATGGGCTCCAAACCGAAAGTGGTCGGCTTTCTCGTCGCGAAAGAAATCAAATACCTGGCTGATGTGATCGCTCATCCGGAACGCCCCTTTGTGGCCATTTTGGGGGGAGCAAAAGTTTCGGATAAAATCAAGGTGATCAATAATCTGCTCGATATTTGTGACAAAATTCTCATTGGCGGGGCGATGGCTTACACCTTCTCGCTCGCACTGGGCGGTTCGGTTGGAAAGAGTCTGGTCGAGCCGGATAAAGTCGATTTGGCCAAAGAGTTGATCGAAAAGGGGGGCGAGAAACTGATGCTTCCCGTCGACACTCATTGCGGCGACGATTTCAACGCCGAGTGCAACAAGGTGGTGGTCAAGGCAGGGGAAATTCCGGATGAGTTTGAAGGCCTGGATATCGGACCGGAAACAGCCAGGCTGTATGCTGAAGCCGTTCGTGCAGCAAAGACGGTCGTCTGGAACGGCCCGATGGGCGTGTTTGAAATGCCTCCGTTCGATGCGGGCACCAAAGCGGTTGCTCAGGCGATTGCAGAAAGCGATGCCGTCAGTATTATCGGCGGTGGAGACAGCGCGGCAGCCATCCAGCAACTCGGTTTTGCCGATCGGGTTTCCCATGTCAGTACAGGCGGCGGTGCATCGCTGGCGATGCTCGAAGGTCAGAAGTTTGCAGCTGTCGAACTGCTCGATGATGCCTGATGACGCTGCCCGTTGATCTGGCTCATTGATCTGCCCCGTTGATGATAAATCGCCCCGTCGATGAATAGAATGGTGCTATTCAATGGGGCGATAGTTCTCAAGGGATGGCGTAAAAATCGGGATCGCGAAAGCAGTCGGACCGGACTGGTTGTTCTGTTTCCTGTTGTGGCGGTTTTTCGAAATCAGTCGCCGTATTTTTCGCGGATGGCAATGATTTCGTCCATCTGGCCAAGAAACAGGTCGACCAATTCGGCGTCAAAGTGGGTTCCTTTTCCCTCTTCCAGAATCGCGATGCATTTTTCGATTGGGAAAGGTTCCTTGTAAGGTCTTTTGCTGCTCAGGGCGTCGAAAACATCGGCGATGGCGACAATACGTCCCTCAATCGGAATTTCTTCGCCCCTCAGTCCTTTGGGATAACCGGAACCATCCCATTTTTCGTGATGTGTTGCCGCGATAATGCTGGCGAGTTTCAACAGAGGCGATTTGCTGTTTTCCAGCATTTTTGTTCCGATGGTGTTACTGGTATCAAGCATTTTGTGCGTGAACATGCCCGTGCGGGAGCAGATCTTTTCGCCATAGTCGCAGTGGTTTTTCATCTCGCTGAATTCTTCATCTGTCAATTTGCCCGGTTTGAGCAATATGGAATCAGGAATGCCGATTTTTCCCATATCGTGCAGTGTGGAAGCCAGTTTGATCATCTCCACCTGACGGCTATCGAATCCGACTTCTCGGGCCAGCACTTCCACATAACGACTGACGCGGACGACGTGATTTCCCGTTTCGTTATCGCGATATTCCGAGGCGCAGGCCAGGCAGTGGACAACTTCCCGTTGCGCTTCCTGCAGTTCGGCGGTTCTTTGCCGAACCAGAGATTCCAGATGATCCTGATGCATTTTCATCATCAGCGAGTTGCGGACTCTGGGAAGCATGTCCCGGGCATCGATCGGTTTATTCAGAAAGTCGGTGGCTCCGAGTTCTAGCGCTTTGTTTTTCAGTTCGGCTTCAGTCGAAGCGGTGAGAACAAGAATCGGCAGATGGGAA
>JALWSL010000728.1 GCA_027080405.1 Planctomycetaceae bacterium | reverse complement strand
ATCGTTCCGTATCTGGTGCATGCGTATTCCACGATAACCCTGCCTCCCGGCGAACAGGAATTCGTGCTACGTTCGATGAACTCGGCTCGTCTTTATATCGACGGGAAATTGCAAATGGAAACTCCGTTCATGAGCCTGAGCGGTTCTGCCCACGGAACAATGCACAAGTTGCAGCCTGTGAAACCGGGCGAATTGACAATGCCCGTTGCTCACACGGAAAAGCGATTCACTTTCCATTCCGATGGCAAGCCGCACGTTTATTCGCTGCTGACCATCACCGGTGAAAAACGACGCCCTGCTTTTCTGGGAGAGCTGGTTCTCGCACATGGCCAACCGGGGAAAACGTATCAACTTCTCGGCTATCAACCCGAGTGGACTTTCAATACGCAGGGCTGGCTTCGTTTTCTCGAAGCAGATGAGTCGCATCGTATTGATTGGAACAGAAATCTTCGCCAACAGGTCAGTCAGGCCGAAACAGAGTATTGGAACACCAGACATCGACGGGCTGTCGAGTTGATCGAAGCGGAAGGACAGATTCCCGTTCCGATAGTTAAAAACTGTTCCAGCGATCATCCGATTGATCGTTTCATCGAAGCAGAATTGCGAAAGAAAGAAATCAATCCGGCCGCGAAAATCGACGATTTGAGATATCTCAGACGGATTACGCTCGATCTAACCGGGCTCAATCCAACTCCCAAACAGATTGCCGCCTACCTTGGCGATCCCCCGGAGTCTCGCCGGGAAAACGTGATCGGGCGACTTCTGAACAGCCCGGCATGGGCGGATCATTGGGTCGCGTATTGGCAGGATGTGCTGGCAGAAAATCCGGGGCTGACCAAACCGAATCTGAACAACAGCGGCCCGTTTCGCTGGTATCTGCATGATGCGTTCAGCGATAACCGTCCGTTCGACCGGATCGTGACCGAACTGATTCTGATGGAAGGTTCCAAACATAACGGCGGCACCGCTGGATTCGGGATTGCAGCCAACAATGATGTCCCGATGGCAGCGAAAGCTCATATTCTCGGAACCGCTTTTTTAGGAATTGAAATGAAGTGTGCGCGGTGTCACGATGCCCCGTACCATCAATCAACCCAACGCGATCTGTTCGAAGTGGCCGCGATGCTGGAACGCAAACCGGTCGCCGTCCCGAAATCAAGCAGTATTTCGGCAACTCCGAAGCAGATTGCAGCGATGGCGGTCAAGGTTACATTGAAGCCGGGAGAAGAAATCAACCCGCAGTGGCCCTTCGACGATTTGGTTTCCAGGGAAGAGATTTTGAAACAGGGGATTGTTCGTGATTCAGCCAACACGCGAGAAGTTCTCGCAGCGGTGGTGACACACCCGGCGAACAAACGCTTTGCCAAAGTGATCGTCAATCGTGTTTGGAAACGACTACTCGGCCGCGGACTGGTTGAACCGGCACAGGATTGGGAAACCGGTGATGCGTCTTACCCGCAACTTCTCGACTGGCTCGCCCAACAATTTGTACGCGACGGTTATGATCTGAAAAAACTGACACGATTGATCGTGACATCCCGATTATACCAGCGTCAAACAGTTGAGGACTCCAGTGAGGAGCAGAAATATTTTGCGGGGCCAACCAGAAAACGAATGACCGCAGAACAGATTGTCGACTCCATTTTCCAGGCGGTCGGCAAAAAACTCCCCAGCGAGCGACTTACACACAACTCCGATGGCAGACAGATTTGGGCCAACTTTATCGATTTGGGACAACCGAAAAAATCGTGGGAACTGGTCGCGATCAGCAATGAACGGGAACGCCCATCAATGGCGTTGCCCCAGGCACAATCGGTCGTTGATGTACTTTCCGCTTACGGCTGGCGAGGTGAAAGACAGGATCCGCTCACCGAGCGGGAATCAACAGCCACGCCGCTGCAACCGCTCGCTCTTGCCAACGGGACGTTGTTGAATCGAGCCGTCGATATTTCCGATTCAGGCGAGATCGTCAATCTTGCCCTGAAAGCAGAGACCGTTGAAGAATTGATCGATCAATTCTTCTTGCGCGTTCTTGCCAGAAAACCGACCGCTCAGGAACAGAAACTGTATCGGGAAATTCTTTCTCCCGGATTCGAAAGCCGAAAAACCGGAGCCAAACCGGCCGAACCGGGCCCGATCTTCCGTTCGCCCTTAACCTGGTCGTTCCATTTCGATCCCGAAGCCGCCAACGAGGGAATTCGTCAACAAAGACTTGCAGAACAGGGCGATCCTCCAACAAAACAGCTCCAACCGAAATGGCGGGAACGGGCAGAAGATGCACTCTGGGCTTTGTTCAACACTCCCGAATTCATGTTCGTCCCATAAACATAGGGAGGCAGCGTGATGCACCCCGACAATCGGCATGTCAAATTCATCCTCAGCAGGAATCAGCCATGAATCAATCAGTAGGCAACAATCAATCTTCAGGAATGCTCAACCGTCGAGACTGGTTACAGCGTACCACGGCTGCGGCGATGGCAGGGAGTTTCCTTTCGGTTTCTGCCCGGGCTGAAGAACATAATCGAAAAGTACCACAAGGCAAGGCGGAACATTGTATCATGCTTTGGCTCGGCGGCGGAGCGGCTCAAGTTGATACGTTCGATCCGAAACACCAATCGACCGATAACCGAAAAGACCCTGGCAGCGATTACGCCGCGATCAACACCGCCGTCCCCGGCGTTCAGGTGTGTGAGCATTTGAAGCAGACCGCGAATCTGCTCGATCGCTGTGCGTTGGTGCGAACGCTGCATCACGACGAAATCGATGAGCATGCCGCCGCCTCCTATCGCATGCACATCGGTCGCCGCACCAGTGGCACAATTGTCTATCCTTCGTTGGGC
>JALWSL010000727.1 GCA_027080405.1 Planctomycetaceae bacterium | reverse complement strand
GTACTTACGTCGTTAAACATAGCGGAGAGTGCGCCATTTACCGGGCTTTGAACGTCGGTTTTGTTGGTGGAAAGACCGGCAGCGCCGGGTTCGCTCACCCTTCATTTTGAACTGTCCCTACCTGAATGTCCTCTGAAGCATTTTCCCTGCGGAGATTGTTATCGTGGCCGGTCTCTCGACCGGTTCTGGTCGCTTTCTGCGCGTGCTTATGTTTTCTTCCGGGGATTGTTCGAGGCCAACAGGTTTCGGTGAATGAGCCGAGGCATCTTGATCCGCAATCAGTTACCGGAGGGAGCGTCACCTCACTCGATCCTGTTTTCATTTCCTGTGATTATCTTTACGAACAAACACCGCAAACTGTTGACGTTTCCAAACGCTTAAATGGAAATGGTGTGTCAACTTCGCGCTCTGCTCCAGCCGATGCTGAAAGGGTTTTCGTTCTGCTGGGAAACGGCCTGGTGCGACAGGGGAAAAAGCAGTTGAGAGCAGAAGAAATCGTCCTCTGGAAAATCGTTGAACAACAGGCAACCGGTACGATCGAACGAATAATCGTTTATGCCAAAGGCGGTGTTCAACTTTCGGATCGCTCGGTTCCAGATCGACCGCTGCTTCTCGAGCTGATTACTTCCCGTGAAGTCGAAATGCTTTCCCGTTACCAGATTCCGAAACAGGAAAAAGTCCCCGCTCTGGTTCCGACCTTGCTGAAAGAGGCACGAGTGGCGCGTCAAAAAATGGCGGGTGAACTGGCATCCCAACTCAAGGATCGTTCGAATCCCCCCGTGCAACAGCCGATGCAGGGGCCAATGATCGATTTCGATTCCCTGCATCCGGTTCCCAAACCGATCACCGGTCGCCGCGTGACAATCTCTCCCCGCAGTTTCGGCATTGGGATAAATGTGGAAAGTTTTCCTTCTGAAAATCGTACGCCTCCAGAACAGGTGACGATCATTTCGCAGGGAGTGAATATCGTGATCGAGGGAATCCGCGAAGCACAGGGGATCCCTGTCGGTACGCTTGACATCTCAGCCGATCAAGCCGTCATCTGGACCGAAGCGAATGCTGATGGAACGTTCAAACTGGATATGTACCAGGACAGTGATGCTCCTCTTCGAATTTATCTCGAAGGGAACATTGAAGTTCGTCAGGGGAATGTCGTCACCCGGGCTTCACGTGCCTATTACGACATCCGTGAAGATCGTGGCATTCTGCTCGATAGTGAACTGCGTATGCACCTGCCGGAACTTGATGGAGATATCCGTCTGCGAGCCGGGCGCATCAGACAACTTTCCCATGAAAGTTTCCATGCGGAAAATGCGTGGGTCAGCGCGAGTGAATTCGGTGTCCCGACTTACCGGGTCGAATCGGACGACATTTTTCTGGAGAACCGTTACGATCGTGGCTGGCTGGGCAAAGGTGATGCAGAGATCGATCCACAAACAGGACTACGGGCTCCCAAAGCCAGACCGTGGATTACCAGTTTGAACAACCGCCTGCGTTTGGGTGAAGTCCCGGTTTTCGCTTCTCCATTTCTCAGTGGGCCAGCCGAAGCGCCCCATATTCCGCTGCAAAGTATCACGTTCGGCCAGGATCGCATTCTGGGTGGGCAACTGAAAACGAAATGGGATGTACCAAGCCTGTTGGGTCTGCAAACCTCCGCAGGGCTCGACTGGAAAATGCACGCCAATGTTTATACCGAGCGTGGTTTCTGGCTCGGCAACAGTGTCAACTACATGGGCATCGAACCGTTGGGAAGTCCGGGAAGTTTTTTCGGAGAATCTGAAGCAGTCTGGATCAACGATTTCGGTCAGGACAATCTTGGATGGGATCGCCGGAATCTCGACGTTGCTTCCAACACGCGTGGACGTGTCCTGTGGCGACACCGCCAGCAACTGACAAACTCGCTTTCATTGACCGGAGAAGTCGGCTTTTTGAGCGATCGCAATTTTCTGGAACAGTATTACGAAAACGAATGGGATCGCGGGAAAGATAATGAAACGCTGCTCAACCTGAATTATCAAAACGACAATATCGCCGCCTCGTTGATGACACGCGCCCAGGTGAATCAGTTTGAATATGACACCCAATGGCTTCCCAAAGGGAAACTGACGATCCTGGGAGAACCGCTTCTTTGGGATCGGCTGGTTTACAGTTCAAGTTCTTCTGCCGGTTATGGACAGCTGAAACCGGGAGTGGCACCAACCGATCCGAATGACCTGTTCGTTCCGCTCTGGTATGCCCCGGCTGCCCAGGGCGCGGTGCTGACGACACGCCATCAACTGGCTGCTCCTTTCAATTTGGGAGCGATCAAACTCAACCCCTACATTCTGGGGGAAGCGGCCTACTGGCAGGATGACGGTTTCACCAACCATTCCCTGCAGCGATACTATGGCAGCGCAGGAATCAGCGCCAGTTTGCTGCTCGCCAAATATTTTCCCGATATTCAAAGCAGAATTTTCAATCTGAATGGATTGGCCCACAAACAGGTGATCGGGATCGACTACTACTACGCAGATTCTTCACAGGATTTGGCGAACGTCCCCCAATACAACGAGTTCGATGAAAATTCGCAGGAACGGTTTCGGACCCGTCTGCTTTTCAATTCGTTCGGATTGCTCAATTCCACGCTGTTGCCCACGCAATTCGATCCGAGAAAATACGCTGTCCGCACCGGTGCGGCCCGGAATGTCAGCTCCCCCTATTTTGAACTCGTCGATGACCAGCAGGTCATGCGGATGACCTGGAATCATCGCCTGCAGACAAAAGTCGGCCCCCCGGATCATCAACGTATCAAGGACTGGATGAAGCTTGATCTCGGGCTTTCCTATTTCCCCGATGCCAATGACGATAATTTCGGCGAATCTTTCGGTCTGCTGACTGCCAACTATGTCTGGGATGTCGGAAATCGAACCAAGCTTCTCGCCAACGGTCAATTCGACTTTTTCGACAACTCGCCCCAGTTGTGGGACGTCGGTTTTCTGACACAGCGAAGCACACGGGGCAGCATGTATCTGGGTTATCGTCAAATTCAGGGGGGCTCTATCGACAGTCAACTGTTGACCGCCAGTGCCAGCTATGCGATGAGTCCGAAATGGATCGCCACCTTCGGAACCGCGTACGATATCGCGGAACGTCAAAATCGTGGACAATCGCTGACGATTACCGGAATCCGATCCGACTTCATGATCAGCCTCGGCTTCTCCATCGACAGCAGCAAGGGAAACGTCGGCATCGGCTTCATGATCGAACCATTTTTGGGAAAGCGTGATGCTTCCTCCAACCAACTCAGTTCTCTGTTAAGAACACGTCAACAGTGAGCACCAAAACAATGAGCACCAATCAGCCAACAATCGATAAACTCGGCAATGCCGACTGGAAAGCATCGGACCGTCCGCATGAACGATCTTCCTGGAGAAGGCGACTGGCGGAAACAGAAAGAGGATTCACGGCCTGTTTCCGGGCCAATTCCTCGATGTTCTTCTACTTCTTCACCACGTGCACAATTATCAGCATTGCCTTCGTCCTGGGGCTGTCCGGGTTGGAATGGGCGCTGCTGAGTTTTGCAATCACCACTGCCTTGTGCAGCGAGGTGCTCCACTTCAGCATCCAAAAAATTCTGGAGCAGGCACAGGGACAGATCCCCCGTAACATCCACCAGTTTCTGACGATGACAAGAGCAGCCTTCATGCTGCTGCTGGGCGGTTCCAGCCTGACCATCCTGATTTTGCTGGGGTCGAAGTTCCTCGAAGTTTATTACCACAGTTTTTAGGGGGTAACCAGTTTCGATGTCGCATTGGTACCGGTTTGAACCGCTTCCATTTGAATCACCATTTCGGCGTGTTTCTTGAATTGATCTCTGGGATCGATCACATTTTTCTCTTCACGATCAATTCGAACAGACCATTTAACCGGGCCGAAAGGCGCTTTTTCATCGACCCAAAGTTGAGTCTGGTTGGTCGTTCTCGAAGAGCGATCTTCTATCACAAATGAACTGTCGATGCGACTGGCCTGAAATGTCCCTGCGGGAACGGATACTTCCTCCGGATTGTTCACTTTTGCATCGACACTGACAAAAACCTGCGAAATGATCGGAAAAACCTGGAGAACCTCTGCCTTCATTTCCTCGACTTTTCCCGTATCAAACTGCCGATATCCCTTCACGATCGGAATGAAAGCCAAAGGAACATCCGCCTTGAGAGATTTTTTTCCGGTGACGACAGATTCGGGAACAAGCACTTTGTACTGCCGTTTCGATCCCGGCCCCACTTCCAGTTGACCATCGACCTGTTGCCCGGTCATCACTTCAAATTCCAGCCAGACACACGTCTGTTCCTTTCCCTGATACTCGGCTTGCTCCCGTTCCAGAGATCGAATTTCAAGTATCCGCTGCCATTGCAGGCTTAAATCACCCTGTTCACTTTGCGGACGAAGTGTCACTTGCCGATATTGTCCGGAATACCTGACCCAAGTGCCACTTTCCGGCAAATTCCACAACAGGCCCTGTGCTCGTGCAGGGGAAACAACCACCAGTAAAAGAGCGACTATCGCCAGCGAACATAATTGACCGCCAAATGAACCGCCAAGAACTGAAATAAATTTTTTTCCGATATTCAATTGAACTTCTCCAGATTGCTATCAACCGATTTCCCGCATCATGCCAATCGTACCAGTTCAGCTTTTGAAGGGAAACTGGACTGCCCGCGATCCCCGCTGATCTGTCAAGCCATCCAGAAGTGCTCGCTTCAAAACAGCGCAACGATCACGCGAACACTAATAATGTCGTCTCCGCAGAGACAAAATGCAATCCTTTCGTATTCAACAAAGACAAATCCTGAAAAAACCTTCAACTTACCCGCTCAAGTTGAAGGTGAATTTCTGTCCGATGTGCTACAACCCGTATAACAGATACAATCTGATCAGTCGCCCCGACAACAGGAGCAGCTCGGGATTTCCTGTTCGGCATTTCCTGTTTGCCTGCATTTTTCGCCATCTTGCGCTGCCTTCCCTTCGCCTGACGTTGGCAATAAAGACATAAGCAACAAAGACGCAAGAAACAAAAACACAGGCAACAAGGAGGCGGGAAATAACGAGTGATGCGTTGATAAGTAAGTGATACCATGATAAAGGGATAAAGGAATCGATCGTGGCGTCGGTTTTTGAAGTTCGTCTTTACTGAAGCGGTCTGCGCAAGTGCTCCTATTTTCCAGGGAAAGACAGAGTTCGATGGATTCTTCTGATTGTCAACGAAATCAGGCGAGGCAGATCTGGCAAGCCGGGGTCAACGCTGTCGATCCCCGAAAGCTGGTACAGAATTCCATTTCACTGACAGAAACGGATCTGATCATCTCCGGCCATCAATTTCCGCTTTCAAAACTCGGACGCATTCTCGTGGTGGGAGCGGGAAAGGCCGGGGCAACCATGGCCGCCGGGTTTGAGGCAGCGATGCCTGAACAGATTTTGAATGAAAAGGTGAGCGGTTGGGTCAACATTCCGGCCGACTGCAACCGCCCACTGAAAAAAATCCATCTGCATCCTGCCAGGCCACCGGGAGTGAATGAACCGACCCGTGAAGCGGTTCAGGGAACCAGGGAAATACTCAGACTTGTTTCTTCACTTGCAGCGAACGACCTGTGTGTCGTTCTTGTTTCAGGCGGAGGGAGTGCACTACTCCCTGCACCGGTTCCCGAAATAACGCTCGAAGATAAAATCGAGATCACTCGAAAACTTTCACAGGCAGGCGCAACCATTGAAGAACTGAACACCGTACGCAGTTCACTTTCTTTGGTCAAAGCTGGTGGGCTGCTTCGCGCCTGCCAATCCCAAAAGATGATCACTCTAATTATTTCCGACGTCATCGGCGATCCCCTCGATATCATCGCCTCGGGCCCGACGATCTGCAGCGGAAACAGAATCGATCAGGCCAGAAAGATCCTGGCACATTATATTCCCGGGCAGATTCCATCCCGGGTTCGTGACTATCTTGAAAAACAGAAGCAGAAACCGACTGAATCAGACTGCGGGGAGGACATCCACAATCTTGCAGATGTCGAGCACGTCATTCTTGGAAACAATGCAACCGCGGTACAGGCAGCTTCCGTCCGGGCAGGCGAACTCGGTTATCAGGTTTGTTCTCTCGGTTCCGATAACACGGGAACGGCCAGGGAAACAGGAATCGGGCTCATCGAAAAAATGAGAGAAATCATCCAGCAGGGCGACACGGAAAACCCTGTCTGCCTGATTGGTGGTGGAGAAAGCACCGTCTCCATCGATCCCCGGATCAAGCCTGGTAAAGGGGGAAGAAAGCAGGAAGTCGCGTTAGCTGCGTTGAACGAAATGGCTGGCGCGGCTCCACCGGAGATCCTGCTACTGGCAGCCGGAACCGATGGCGAAGACGGTCCGACCGATGCGGCTGGCGCCTTCGCAGATGGAGAAACGTTGAAAAGAGCCCGCCAACTGAAACTCGACCCCCGGGATTATCTTCAGCGTCACGATTCCTACCATTTTTTTCAACAGTGCGATTCACTTCTGATCACCGGCCCCACAGGAACAAATGTCATGGATCTGGCTGTTGTCCTGAAAAAATAGAGAGCCGAGAGAAATCTGCCTGATCGAGCGTGGCAACATACATGAGCGTCGTTATTCATACGGAGCGTCGTTATTCGTCCGTTATTCGTCCACCTCACACTCGTCGTTCGCAGTCAGGTTCTTTGTCTGGGAAATACCGGTTTTCAATCGAACAACCATCATGTTCGCCCGAATCAACTCGACGGCGGAAATGGCACTTAAAAACAGGGTGATCACCCCGTAGCCCGCATAGGACTGGCTTCCCCACAACGGAGCTGTCAGCAAAACAGCGGAAGCGACACCACCACTGACCACCAGAATGCCATTCATCAAAACTTTCATTCGCAGCTTCTTCCAGGTGTAGGTGCATAACGCACTGCGAGCGGTCTGGTTCGCGACATCCCTCAGTGATGCAATTTCCTGGGCGACCGATTCTTTATCCACCCTGGCAATGGGCCCCTGCGGTTTTGCAGGAACGGTCTCTTCTTCCGCTTGCTCGGCAACAGTCTCGGCGGTGACCGGCATTTGTTGCGCCGGCTCATCAACTTTTACCGGGACAGATTTTTCTTTGACGGGTCTGGAAGAAAGATCAAGTTCGCAGTAGTCCTGTTTGCCACTGGTGCGTTCGAAAAGAGCCTTCATGTAAGCGGAGATCGAATCCGGGTCTTCGATATCCACTTCCGTAACCTCACTGCTGTCGGAAATATCCTGTTGCATGTCGGAAGTATCCTGTGCAGCCTCTTCTGCTTGTGCAGACTGTTCGATCAGCGAATCCCCGAAAAGTGATTCCGTTTCGGCCTCATCTGATTTCTGTACTTCTTCGACGTCTGAAGACTCAACGTCCCGGGAAGGTTCCACCGATTCGTATTCCGAAGATTCTTCGACCACCTCATCCATCTGTTGAACGGGATCCATTTGTTGGCCGGAACCGTCAGACTGCTCTGTTTGATCCAGTCCGAACATTTTCGCCAGTTCACTACGCAATTCAAGAACGCTCTCTTGTGTCGCATCCTCAGACTCTGCCTCACTGCAAGGGTTCCCGTCATCACACGCCTCAATTTCGGAAGGCGCAACTTCCGGCTCATCTGCAACTGTAACGGATGAGAGATCCGCTTCTTCTGCTCTCCCGTCCAAACTGACACCCTCGGCCGATTCTTCGATCGTGTCGGAATCCTCGGGAGAACCGATTCCGTTCAACACACTGCCCAGTTCGCCGAAATCGAGATCGAGAGTTTGCTGATTTTCTGAATCACTCTCTTCTTGCGAAGGTTCGACCAATGATTCGGCCAAAGATTCCACTTTTTCGGAAACTCCGTCCTGTTCCTCTTCAACCTCCGTTTCCCCACCAGAGCAGATCGCTTCTTCTGGGGCAGAATCCAATTCCGGAACTTCGTTCTCAATCGCCTGTTCGCAATCGATTTCCTCGTTTCCCAATTCTTCCGAAGCTTGTGCAGAAGAAATCTGATCCGCTTGATGACAGGTCAGAATTTCACTTTCGATCGCTTCTTCCTGCGGAGAAGCAGCGTACTTTTCTTCTTCCTGCTCAAGCCCGGCCTTTTGCTCGACACCGGCTTTCTGTTCGGCACTGGCGGACTCTGCTTCCGCAGCTTCCAACTCCTGCTTCAAACCTAGCCTTTCCTGTTCAACTTCCTCCCGAAGCGCCTGGATATCCTTTCGAGCTTGCGTAAAGGCCTCTTTTTCCGCTTCAAGATCTTCCCGGGCGGCTTCGATCTTTTCCAGTTCAGCCGCACTTTTCAATTTCTGTTCCTGTAAATCAGCCTGCTGTTCCAGTAACTGATTCAGTTCCTGTTGAAGCGATTCTGTTTCAGCATTTTTTTGCTCAATCATTGCCCGCAAGGAATCCAGTTCGGAAACCTCCTGTTCATGGGCAAGTTTCAGTTCTTCAATCGCCGCTTCTCTCTCTTTTTCCGCCCGTTCAATAGCAGCGTCCCATTCCTGCTGCTGTTCTCGAGCGACTTCAACGGCCTGTTCAAGTTGCTGCTGGAGTTGTTCCGTTTTCTCTTTTTCCTGCTGAAACCGTTCCTCCAATTCCTGAAGTTCCTGCTGAATCTCTGCCGTCCGGTCTTGCAGAGTTGTTATCTGCTCATCCCGTTCACGTACCTGTGCCTGAGCAACTTCGATTTCATCACGAAGCTCCTGCACCTGCTGTTCGAGTTCTTCACGATCTTCCCGGCTTTTCCGCAGTTCAGATTCAAGTTTTTCCCGCTCCTGCTCCCACGCCTTCTTTTCCTGCTGGAATTGCCGTTCCAGAACAGAGACCTGCTCGGCACTCAACCGATTCGTGGTCTCAACCAGCTTTTCCTCAATCGATTTCAACTGTTGTTCAAAATCTTTCTGCTCTGCCAGATATTTCTGCTCACGCGTGTGCCATTCCTTTTCCTTCTCTTTTGTGGCAGCGAGTGTTTCCTGCAACTCCTGCTCACGTGCGGTCAATTGAGCGATGCGTGTTTCAAACTGGTTCGTCAACTGTTCAATCTCACACTTTTTTTCAGACAGAGCCAGTTCATGCCGCTGCGATGTCTGTCTCTGCTCGGCGATCTGTTTCTGCAGTTCTTCAATTTTTTCTGAAGACTCCTGCTGAATCCGGGATAATGCCTCACGATGCTCAGCCTGCTGCTTTTGGGATTGGCCAATAGCCTGATGCAGTTCATCAAGCGATTTTTCCGACTCAACAGATCCCGATTCAACGGACTCTGCAGGCTTCGTTTCGGGATTGAGCGCTGCCAACCCGTGCGGCTCAATCTGTCCTCGAGCGATGGCCCGCTGCAGCGATTGAAGGAGATCATTTTCCGCCTGAATCAGATCTTCATCGACAGAGTTCGAAACAGCACTGCCTGCTGGTTCCGATTGGGCGTGTTCGAAAAGGAAATTGACCGGTCCGATGGAAACACGATCTTTCCTGCGTAGTGAAATGCCGTGAGCAGGCCCGTCGTTGACCCAGACGCGGGAGTCGATGGCGTGCAAAACAGCTCTGTTGCCGTCATATTCCAGTTTACAGTGCTCGGGGGCAATTCCGTCGAAGGGAAGCTGGAAATCGCAGTGCCTGGCTGATCCAATCAGGTATTCTCCTTCAGAAAGCACTTTGAAACAGGCACCACTTGACTCCCTGACTGGCTTCAAAACCAGTGCCTGAAGCCGGTTTTCGGTTACTGATGCCTTCTGTACGCTGCTCATTTCTGGCTCCCATGCCTGTTTGTCTCGCCCATCGGGTAGGGCATTCCTCTATCTTGACTCTCTCTATTACCGCCGCGATGCGGATGGAATTCGGGCGTTGTGGCCTGATTCTACCCTCAACCAATAGGCCAAAAAGAAACGGGGAGCAAAAAATGCGGCCCGAATATGTCCACTTTTTGAGACGGAGAATACGCACGGCCCGTCTATTCGATAAAATCAGAAATATTGCTGTTGACCTGCCCAACCGATCGACGCTATAAACCCGCCGTTTATCGGGGGAGATGGCTATTTTGAGTAAAACCGTTTTCCCCACCTTTTCCGATGTCGCACGGTGGCATCGACCGATGGCTGATGACTCTGTTTTCGCATCTTTCACATCGGCGCATGTTGAAACGAAAAAAATCAACGAAGGAGAACGATACTCATGAGTGAAGGGACTCACTCTGCAACTGGTGGAAGCCGCGCGACTACATGGATAAAAATGATCGGTGGAACCGCAGTTCTGATTGCAGGAGCTGCCGTGATGATTCAGATTTTTCGAGCCGAACCGGCTGCCGCTCCCACAGATAGTGCTACCGGGAAGGCGAGCCTGAACAGCTCAACTCCCGCTCTGGCAAGTGTCAATGGGCGACCGATTCCTTACGATGTCGTGGCTCGGGAGTGCTTCGACCGTATCGGCAAGGAAGTCCTCGAAAACATGATCAACCGGACGATCATTCAACAGGAAATGGAAAAACGCCACTTGACCGTGACCGAAGCCGAGTTGGATCAGGAGGTTCTTAAAATTGCCAAACGGTTCAATCTTCCTCCAGACACCTGGTATCAGATGTTGCAATCGGAACGGGATCTCAGTCCGGTTCAGTATCGTCGAGACGTGATCTGGCCGATGATTGCTCTGCGTAAACTCGCGGGAGAAGAAATTCAAATCAGCGAAAGTGACATGCAACGGGCCTTCCAGCGCAATTACGGCCCCCGGGTTCGTGTCCGCATGATTATGATGGACAATTTCCGCCGCGCCGGTGAAGTCTGGGAGAAAGCAAAACGGAATCCGGACGACTTCGAACGTCTTGCTCGGGATTACTCGATCGAACCGAACTCAAGGGCACTGGGAGGAGCGATCCCGCCGATCTCACGATACTCGGGCAACGAAGACAACCGGGCAGTCGAAGATGCGGCCTTCCGTTTGAAACCGGGTGAAATCTCCGGACTGATCCAGGTCGGAAGCAACTATGTCATTCTGAAATGTGAAGGCCACACCAAGCAGGTAGTGACGGATATCAAGGAGGTTTCCGACCAACTGTATGACCAACTGGTGGAAGAAAAGACGCAGGAACGCATTGCCCAGGTGGTTGAGAATCTGAAACAAAAGACCAGGGTCGATAAGTACCTGACCAACACTTCCTC
>JALWSL010000726.1 GCA_027080405.1 Planctomycetaceae bacterium | reverse complement strand
ATAAAGGTCTTCGTAATCTTTAATCATACGGTTAATGTGAAATTTCTTTTCGACACTTTCTCTGCCCGCTTTTGCCATCGCGTGCCAGGTTTCCGGTTTTTCCAGATGATTGCCCATCGCCTCGGCTAATCGTTGGGGATTTCCTGATGGAACCAGATAGCCGGTCGTTCCTTCTTCAATAATTTCCGGATTGCCTCCGACATCTGTGGTGATAATGGGCAGCCCGACCGCGAGCGCTTCGAGTAGTGTCAACGAAATCCCTTCTGTTGATGAAGAAGAAACAAACATTCCCGCCTGCTTGAGTAAATCGGGCACGTCGCTGCGTTCCCCCAGAAACGTTACATGAGAATCGAGATTCAATTCGTGGCACAGTTTTTCGAGCGGTTCTCTTTCCTGCCCATCGCCGACGATCGTCAATTGAAAATCGGGATGCTGATCAACAACCAGCCGTGTCGCCTGCAGCAACGTCGGGAAATCTTTTTCCGGTGATAACCTTGCCACGCTGATGGCATGCGGCTTGTTTTGTGGGCCGTGAAAACGGAAGCGATCCAGATCGATTCCGTTCCACAGGGCGGTAATCTTTGAACAGCTCAGCGGATCCTGTTTTCGGCAGATTCTCGCACTGTCTTCGGAGACGGCCAGTATTTGATGAGCGAAACGATTGGCCAATAGAAAATGCCCGCGCTGTTTCAGGCTGTTGCCGCAACCCCGACCGTGTTGAGTGTTCAAAATGACGGGCACAGCCGCAAGGTAGCCTGCAACGCTGGCATAAAAATGGGCGTACGTATTGTGCGAATGGACAATGTCAATCCGTTGCTTGATAAACAGTTTTCGTAATCGTGACAGTTGGGACCAGCGTCCCGATTTCCCCGCGTTAATTTGCGTGACTGCCTTGCCGAGTGATTTGATCTCTTCTGCCGGTTGACCGACATCGCCCAAGACGGCAAATTGCAGATCGTATTGTTCCGGGTTTGTCCGCTTGGCAAATTCAACGAGTAGGCGTTCCAGGCCGCCGGTTGTGAGACACATGCTGACATGGCAAACACGAATTCGATCAGGCAACCGACCCGGTTTGCCTGTTTGATGGGCAGAGACAGCTTGCTTTGTTCCTGCTCCCGACTCAGTCGGTTGATCAGAAACGGTAAGGGATTGTGTCATGGTTTCCTCACAATTCGTTTGACCCAATGTTTCGCTTTCTGGATGAGATGACGCCATCGGAAGATCGCTCTTTTTCGTTCACAGACAACCCATTGCAATTGATTAGCGGATTTGCCCAGATTTTCCTTATGACGTTTTTCACCGACCAGAAAATCGTACGCATCGTAACCGCGATGCATCGCTTCGTTCATGCAGAGATAATGCGAAACAAGCCCGGAACCGGGGACATCCTCAAAACTAGCCAGTCCGGAAACGTAATCGAGCAGGCGATTACGATCGACCAGCAGATACAGACAACCGATCGTCCGTGAAGCCGCTTTCATCCTGCAAAGCACAACTTTTTGTTGCGGGATCAGTCGGGTGATCAACTTTTTCTGGAAACGGGAAAATCGGCTGCTGGCAAATGCGCCCGGTTGTCCCTCTTTTTTCCAGCGAGCCTGATGCAGATCAACCAATTCCGCAAAAATATCGTTTGCCTGCTCGATGGTTTCAGCCCATTCGATTTCGATTTCGCCCAGCTTTTTGATTCGCCTTCTGATATTGGAACGGGTACTTTTCCCCAGCAGCGAAAGAATATCTCCCTCCTCGGCTCGGCACTGTTTCAGGTCAAAATAACGGCTCTCCCGTATTCGCGACTGCACCGTTATTTGATGTTGCTGGAGTGCATCGGTCTCACTCAACAAAGGCCAGGCTTTACCTGCTTCGCAGTCGATTCCATCGAGCCGGAATTGATCCCAGCTTTCTTGCTCCAGAATCAGTTTTTGCAACTCGCTGACAAATTCATTTCGATACCGCGGTTCGCAGAGGATATCATTGTATTCGACGCAAACAGATTCCCCATGCAACTCGCCTGCGGTTCCCAGGTGCAATGTTCGAATTGTTATCGGGCCGATGCGATGATGCTTCGCTTCACTCAGTAAACAGATGCCACAAACCTGTTCCTGTCTGTAACCAACAGCAAAACGAACGTCGATCGAATCGCGATAATGCTCCAACCAGGTTTCTGTCCACTCGGCACTGCACATCAACGAACTCGAACCAAGCCGCTGTTGAAGTTCCCCCCAGATTTCAAACATGGTTTCGCGCTGGCTGGCATCGAACAGTTGCAATCGAACTTCATTGGTGGAGGGTGCGCAACACTCCCGCAAACTTCCTGATGAATCAGAAGCGGTTTCGCGTTTCAAATTGGTCTCACAACTGAGACGCTGCATCTCACCCTCTCTTTTGCCTCATATATGTTCGATACGCTGTGATGCTCCTCCGGGATGAAACTAATTCACCGCGGTTGCTTCCTGTAATTTTTCAATTCTGTTTACTTTTTTTTCCAATGAACCAGACCAATTCCCAGCAGCAACACAAAAGCCGCTCCGACTGCAATTCCGATAACAGTGGGCCAGTTATCTTCAAGCTTGTATCGGGATACGATGATCGAGTAGGTCAGAATCATTCCCAACGGTAACAGTTGGGGCCAAAGTCCCTCCATGAAAAGTTCACGAACGGATAATTTCAACTGTTTCATCGCGATCGGTACGACCAGTCCCAATTCGATGATGACCAACGGCAGGAATGTTCCGAAAGCAACGCCGTAAATTCCCCAGTAAGGAAGCAGACTGAGTGAAATAATCAGATTCGCGATCGCTTCCACCAGAAAAAGAATCGCAGGAATACGAACATAACCGGTCCCAATG
>JALWSL010000725.1 GCA_027080405.1 Planctomycetaceae bacterium | reverse complement strand
ATGGGCTGGACGCCCGAGGTTATGACCGGCGAAGGTGAAGGCGAGTACTTCGAAGCGGTCCCCATGACCGCCTATAATGCGATTACCGAAATCGAAGCCGCCGCCGTGCAGCGATTGATTGCCAATGCGAGATCAAGTAAAGATGGAGACCGCATCGATACGGTCATGTGGGCCGCCTCCGGTTCCGAAGCGGTTCAAAAAGCACTATGGGTCTGCCTGCACCGCGATGAACAACGGGATCTGATTCTTGCCACCCGGCACGGTTTTCATGGGAAAAAAGGCCTTTCCGAAGCTGTCACCGGCAGTGAAAAGTCGCCTAATCGCGACCCTCGGGTACTGTTTATCAGTTTTCCGATGGAAGAACGGGACGATGTCAGCAAGTACGATCAGGAGCCGGATTTGAGCAAATATCAGGCTGAGCTGGACGCCCTGTGGGAGGAACATGGCAGTCGGCTTAATTGCCTGATTACCGAACCGTATCTGGGAGGAGGCGGCAGTTATCACCCGCACCCGGCGTATCATCAGATGCTCGTCAAGTGGTGTCAGGAACACGATATTCTGTTTATTATGGATGAGGTACAGGCCAATTTCGGGCGAACCGGCTGTATGTATGCGTTCGAAAAATATGGGGTGGAACCGGATCTGGTCTGTCTGGGCAAGGGACTTGGCAATGGTGTCCCGGTTGCAGCGGTGATTGGCCGCGGCGATGTGATGGCCAGTTTGAATTACGGCGAGGCTTCGGACACCTGGTCGGCCAACCCTCTCTCCTGTGCAGCGGTTCTGGCCACACTGGATGAGTTCGAATCGACTGATGTCCTTGCTCACACGGCCAAACTCTCCGAACTGTTCTTCGCAGGACTCGAAAAACTGAAACAGAGCGGCGTCATCAGCAAGGTTCGTGGTGAGGGGATGGTCTTCGGTATTGAATGCCCCGCGATTGGCGATCTTTCTTCCCATGAAGTCGCCAACCTGGTTGTCGAAACCTGCTACCTCGGCGAAGAAAATGGTGACGGCATCCACTTGCTCGGCCCACTTTCCGGTAATGTCATTCGCGTTGCGCCCCCAATGACCATGACGATTGAAGAAGCAACCCATTCGCTTGAATTACTTGATCGCCTGGTGAAAAAGGTCGGAGAATCTCTCGCCGTCAAAGCATGACTGCGAGGCCGACAAGTTCAGGGCCGACAAGTTCAGGCTTCATCCATAATCAGTAAGCCAGACAGAGAAGCAGTGAGAGCCTGTCTTGGCGCTATTGATCAAGCTTCGTTTCCTCAGAGAATTCAATTGGAGGCTGGTTCATCAAGCGAGGCAGCATGAATCCCGAATGGTTGCAAGATGCGGGGGGCAATCGTGTACGCATCGCGGATGCAGCGGTTGAGAGCGACGCCGCGATACGATGCTCCGACGAAGGCCAGACCGGGAAGCTGTTCACAAAACTGTTCTACTTTTTTGACCCGCTCTCTATGACCGAGCGTGTATTGAGCGATTCCGCGCGGGTGACGGAAAATCCACGATTCCAACGGAGTTGTGTTGAAGCCGAGTGTGGTTGCGGTCGATTCGGTAACCAGATCAATCAAATCTGAATCCGACAGGTCAAGAATTTCGGGATCGTGCGCACCGCCGAAAATTGTTCTCAGCAAGACGGTTCCATTCGGTGCCTGATTTGGAAAAATGCAACTCGTCCATAAACATCCCAAAGCGCGAATGCCGTCACGTCGCGGGATCAGGTGACCGAAGCCGTTCAGTTTTTGCGGAATCGTTTGAGATTCATACGCATGGCAGACCACGGCGACATGGGCGAATGAAATTTCCTGCAATGTATGTGAAAGCTGCGAGTTTAATGGCTCAACAATCCTGCTGGCCCGGTGAGCAGGCACCGCCATCACAACGGCATCAAATGATTGCCTCTCCCCGCCACACGTCACAACGAATTCGTCATTCTCTCTGGAAAGGCTTGAAACTTCTTTCCCTTTTTGAATGACATTCTGCATCGTTGCCGCAAGTGTTTCGCTCAGCCGGCCAGTTCCTCCCTGCAACGTGGTCAACACACCGGCCGGGCCGGACGGCCCGGCTTCCTGTGAGCCCGTTCTATTCTTTTTTTTCTCCCGTTTTTTGGCGAACATTGCTTTGAACAAGCCGCCGTACTCGAGTTCCATGGAACGCATTTTGGGAAATGTTGCCGGGAGCGATAGTTGATGAATGTCTCCTGCAAAAATCCCGGAGACCATCGGGTCGAGCATCGTTTCGGTGAAGCCTTTCCCGAGGCGTCTGCAACCGAAATCGTAAATGGTTTCATCGCGATCATCTTTTCTGGGGGGGATAAAATACTCCCCGGCAACCCGTATTTTTTCCCAGGGGCGAAGCAATCCGCTGGCGAGAAATTTCAGGGGCGTCGTCGGAATCGGTTGCAGTCTGTTTCTGGTAAAAATGTAACGATTCCCGGCGGCTTCATTGGCGGGAACCAATTCGCTGGTCAATCCCAGTTCTTCGATCAGCCGGCCGGTCAATGGCTCGCTCGAAAGCCAGCCGTTCGGACCATGCTCCAACGCATACCCTTTGTCAGACAGGGTTTGCGTTGCTCCGCCACATTTTTTCTTTTGTTCATACAGGAGCAGGTCAAAATCAACAGAAGCCGCTCGCAATTCCTCACGAATGCGAAAGGCCGCCGACAACCCTGCGACACCCCCGCCAATAATCGCGACCCGAATTTTCTCACGATTTTGGTTCAACGTCCCACTCCTGCGTTAATGCTTCTGCCACCATTTCACACAGAAAGCCTTGTTCGTTCGGAGGAGTGATTCTGACGAATCGCTCGAAATTGAGCGGCTTGATTTCCTCGAAAAGATCCTTGTCGATAT
>JALWSL010000724.1 GCA_027080405.1 Planctomycetaceae bacterium | reverse complement strand
GTTCTCGCCAGGTAAATCCCGGTGAGTTCACTGCACGAGAAGGTTCGCGGGTGCAGCTTCTCTACAAGCTCGCGTGTTGGAAGGAAATGCGTCTGCACGTTGATAGTGTCTCCATCGTTTAGGGGCAAAAGCAACCGCTCTCCCAGAGAGTGGTCTCGCACAATATAGTGGGAAGAGCAGAGGTTGCAAAGTGTCCCAACCGAAGCAATTTACGTTTCAGACTGCTTGAGGATGCCCATCGATTCCCCCGTCATCGGGTTCAGGCGGTCCACTTCGATAATTTTCCATTTGCCTCCCTCTTTCTGCCAGGTAACATTCCAGCGGGTTGCAGCGTGACCATGATGATTCAGGCTGTTGACATTTACCGTCCCATTGACCCGGAAGTGACTTTTCGCCCTGGTGTCGTTCGCCAGCATTGTTACAGAGAGATCGGTAACGTGCATGTCATCCTGAATATCAACTAGCGCCAGGCCGGTTTGAACAATTCCCCGCAATAGCATATTGTTGACGGAAACATGTTCCAGCACGGCATCAACATCGCCCTCGATACATGCCTGTACGGTGTCGTAAACCGCCTTCTCCACTTCTTCGGCGGGAGTCACAATAAC
The DNA here is from genome assembly GCA_027080405.1 of Planctomycetaceae bacterium. Lineage (GTDB taxonomy): Bacteria > Planctomycetota > Planctomycetia > Planctomycetales > Planctomycetaceae > Rubinisphaera. Next base: position 10,599 of record JALWSL010000724.1, on the reverse strand, counting down.
CGATTCAGTATAGTAGACCAGGCCTGCTGCCAGGAACAAAACAAGACCGATGCCCCAATTCCTTTTCGTTTTCCCCTGCAAGCCCATCCCCAAAAAAATGGAGCCCAGTACAACGCATACCACAACCGTTGGCCATGGATTTTCAGCAAACCAGATCATTGATTCCTCCGGAGAAAAGCACCTGTACTACCAACGGTTAAAGTCTATGAACAGTGCGAAAACTTTTGAAAATCTCATTTTGGTTACGGCGGTTAGAACAGACCAGCCGTGCCGGGTTCTCCGGAATTGTAGCAAGGAAGAACCTGTCAACATAGGAGCAAAAACACAGGAACAAAATAACGAGCCGGAAACAACGCCCAACGAAAAAGAGGATGCATTCGGCGTCCCCAACTGTTCTCTCTTGAAGTGACAGGAGGGCGTCTGAGCTCCTCGGGACCTGCAACAGCATCTTTAGCAGATGGAAAAACAGGGAAAGCCAATGCCCCGGTGAACGACGCTCGCCACGGGAACAGGAGACCTGTCTCCGCATCACAAGTCCGCATCACAAGGCGAAACACCTTTCATACTACTGCTTCTTCGAGCTGTTCCTCTTCTTTCATGGCGGCCCACTGCTCGGGCGTGTAAAGCACTTCTCTTGCCTGCGAACCATTGTAATCACCCACAATGCCGTCTTCGGCCATGTAATCAATCAGACGTGCCCCTCGCCCATAGCCGATGCCCAAAGCCCGCTGAAGCAGCGAAACTGAGCCCCGTCCTTCGCGAATGACCACTTCAATCGCCTGCTCATAAAGTTCGTCACGATCCTTAATCGATTCCATTCCGCGTTGTGGGCCATCGCCGGTTTCTGATGAGGTGATCTGCGATATTTCTTCACAGTAATCGGTTTCATACTGACCAAGAAAATCGATAATTTCATTGACTTCCTCATCACTGACGAATGTTCCTTGTGCCCGGGAAACATTACTTGTTCCTGGCGCAAGATAGAGCATATCACCATTGCCAAGCAGACGTTCTGCCCCCATTTCATCCAGCACAACACGGCTGTCGGTGCGACTGGCCACCTGGAACGAAATTCTCGCTGGCAGATTGGACTTGATCAAACCGGTAATGACGTCAACAGTCGGTTTTTGTGTCGCCAGAACAAGGTGGATGCCAACCGCCCGTGATTTTTGGGCCAATCGAATGATGTGCCCCTCAACATCCTTGCCGGAGGTCATCATCATATCCGCCATTTCGTCTGCAACGATTACGATGTATGGAAGTTTTTCGGGAACACGATCGGCAGCCGGTGAATCCTTAGCGATTCCCATTTTGGCAAGCACACGCTCACGTCCCATCTTGTTGAAACCATCCAGATGGCGCACCCCTGCTTTGGAAAGCAGTTCGTATCGCTGCTCCATCTCGTCAACTGCCCACGCCAGAACAGCTTCCGCCTTTTTCATATCGGTAATGACGGGATGCATCAGGTGCGGTATCTTCGTGTAAGGCGACAGCTCGACCATTTTGGGGTCGATCATCAACATCTTCACCTGCTCGGGAGAACGTGTCATCAACAGAGAAGAAATCAGCGTGTTGAGACAAACAGATTTCCCGGTTCCTGTTCGCCCTGCAATAAGCAAGTGAGGCATTTTCGCCAAATCGACCGTCATCGGATGGCCGGAAACATCTTTGCCCAAATACAAAGGCAAACGCATTTTATCCGCCACTTCCGGATTCGTCTCGATCAATTCTTTCAACCGAACCATCACACGTTTTTCGTTCGGCACCTCGACTCCGACAGTATTTTTCCCCGGAATGGGCGACACAATTCGCACTGCAGGAACGCGCAGAGCTATCGCCAGGTCATCTGCCAGCGCAGTCACTTTGGAAACACGCAAACCGGGATCCAGTGCCAGCTCAAATTGGGTGACAACCGGCCCGGTGTCGATTTCCGCCACCTTCACATTCAAATTGAACTCCCGGAATGTGCGTTCCAATGTCGCAGCTGCAATCTGAGCCTTTTTGGCAAGCAGTTCGTACGGAAAATCCTCTGCATCTTCCAAAAGATCCAATGGCGGCAATTCAAAAGGGACGGTCTCTGCAGCCTCCTCGAAACAGATATCCTCCCCGAACCGATCGTCTTCTGTCTGGACACCTGCCGGCGGATTAACCTTGAACGGCAGTGTGATCGCGGATTCCTCTTCTTTGTCCTCGACCGGGAAATCCGACTCTACTGGAGTTGACTGTTCTACAACGTCACTCCCTTTATTCAATAATTTGTCCAGCAGCGGGATCTTCTGATCGCTTCCACCAAGGGAGTTCGCATCAGAGACCGGCTGCAATTCGTTCTGGTCGGCCAATGGCTTTAATGGGCGCAACTTTTTATGCATGGCGACGATCGGCAATAAAAAGATGCTTTTCAGAATGGCGAGCGCAAAACGCTCGGCAGAAAGCATCAAGCCTCCCAGAAACAGGGTGATGAGGATCAGGATGGAACCAACAATAGAGAAATGGGTTTCCAGAACCGTATCGCCCAGGGCACCAAGGAATCCCCCACTTCCATAAAGAGCGGGGCTCCCAAGAGATGGAACAAACATATTCAGGGCTGTCGAAAGCGAAAAGATGATCAAGGAAATTCCCAGCGTGCGCAGCAGCAAATCCTTGAGTGGACGTTCTGAAAACAGGCTCATGTCAAAGGCGATAATCGAAGCAACAAGGATATAACAGGAGTAGCCGAATCCTTTCATCAGACTGTAAGAAGCAAAAGCACCGGCCGGGCCACACCAGTTCGCAACAGTTTCAGGAACGGGATAAACGGTTTGGGAGGGAGCGTCAGCGGGATTGAAGCTGAGAAGACTCAGCGCAAGAAACAGGATGCCGGCGAAGATCGCCAGGGCCGCAAGATCAGTTTGTAAGCGACGATAATCGATCATCACATTTTGATTCTGACTGCTGTTTCTCAATGCAATGGGGAGGGAGTGCAGCAGAGAGGAACGATCCTCCATGGCTCGTTCCCCTGCATGCTGCTCCAGTATCCAGGAATGAACTCACACAGGCACCCCCGGATTGAACAATCGCTCGAAGTGGCAAGCCGAGCGATCAACAAAAACAATCTCAATACAAGCCTACCACCTGAATAAAAACGTGTTGAAAAATCGCAGCCTTTCACGTTGATTTTCTGCAACACCGCTGTAAATCGGTTATGATTATGCTGATTGGAACGGATGGCGGCACATATTTGAGACGAATCGCCAGAAGGTAACGATTTTGAAGAAATTGACGATAGAGCAAACATCATTGGAGCTATCTTGCGAACCGGATGCTGCAAATTGATCCTGTAAAAAACAACGGCGTTTCCAGCGTCCCGTGATAACGAAGTTTTACGGAATACCCGGTGTTTAATCGCCCGGCGCTAACGGCGTATGAGCGTGCCAATAAACGGAGAGAGAATTTGAACAGAACATCCTCCTGCCGGCGCAAGATCGGAAAAAACCTGTCCTGCTGGTTCATATTCGGTGTCATTTTGAACGTGACTGCATGTTCCGTCTTTTCAAGTGACCATCTGGTTCCAGTTGGTGTGGCAAAGATCGATATCACACCCAGCTATTCGGTTCGATTGAACGGATATGCAAATCGTCAAAGAGAATCAGAGGGGGTCTATCAACAAATTTGGGCCAAGGCACTGGCCATCGGCTTTGATGATCACCCTGTTGTCTTAATTACTGTTGACAACTGTGGTGTTCCCGCCAGCGTCAGTGACGTGGTGGCAGCCCGGATCGGGAAAAAGACCGGCTTACTTCGCCGACAAATCGCGATCTGTTCGAGCCATACACACTGCGCGCCGATGCTCACCGGCGTACTTCCCCTACTGTATGGAGAACCAATCCCCAAACAGCAACAGGCAAACATCGATCGCTACACGCGTGAATTAACCGACAAGCTTGTTCACGTTTCATTGCTGGCACTGGCACAACGGAAACCGTCCCATATCGGTTGGACGGTTGGTGAAGCAAAGTTTGCCGTCAACCGCCGCCGTAAAAAAACCGCCCCGGTTGACCACTCCTTGCCGATGCTGAAAGTAACGGATCAAAAAGGAAACATTCGCGCAATCCTGGTCCGCTATGCCTGCCATGCAACAACCGTCTTCGGAGACTTCAATCGTATCTGTGGTGACTGGCCCGGATATGCCCAGTCCGCCATTGAACGGGATTTTCCTGGTGCCATCGCCCTGGTATCTATTGGATGTGGAGCAGATGCAAAGCCGAACAGACAGAAAAAAATAGAACACGCCCGGCAACATGGTGAGGAAATAGCGGGCGAAGCAAGACGGCTCATCCATCAAAACAGATTTCATTCCCTCAATGGAAAAATCACTGCGAGAATCGATGAGATCGAGTTACCTTTCGCACCGCTGCCAACTCGTCAGGAATGGTTCAAAAGGAGTGCATCAACCCATAAGCAGACAGCCTATCATGCAAAAGTGTATCTCCAGAGACTGGATCGTGGAGAATCGCTGCCAACATCCGTCAAGCTGCCCATTCAGACCTGGATATTTGGCGATGACCTGGCAATGCTGTTTGTGGGTGGGGAAGTTGTCGTTGATTACCAACTCAGGCTCAACAGGCTTTTCGATTCCTCTCGTATCTGGGTGAACGCCTACGCGAACGACGTTCCCTGCTACATCGCATCCGAACGGCTGCTGAAAGAAGGCGGTTACGAACCGGACACTTCGATGATTTATTACGACAGGCCCACCCAATTCGCACCAGGAGTTGAAGATCGAATTATCAACACAGTAAGCCGTTTATTGCCCCTCAATTATCGCGTGCCACGGAAATAGTTGGAGATAACCGGGCAAATCATCTTCCAGGGACGATTGAACGGAACATTTCGCCAACGTCCACTAACCTGTACCAGCACCACAAACTTTGGGGAAGTTCAATCTCCATCTCCTCTGTCGATCACAACTCAATAAAAGCATTGGGCTCACTCTTACTGTATTTCGGAGGTCGGGTCAATCTGCACGGGGCAGTCAATTGCCATTCGGCTCGATTGGGGCCGATCAACAACGCAGCCATAAACATCAGCGTTATAATAAACGGCCCTGTAAATAATGAAGAGACCCCAATGTAAAATGAAGCAGGAATGAGCAACGTCGGGATCAGTAAAATAGAAATGGGCGAAATAAACACCTTGTCGTATTCGGGGATAATCCAATGGAATGTTTGAAACCTTCCCCAAAGGTTGATCGGTGGGCTATGCCCTTCACAATAAGAACTCATCCTGAATAGACAGAGAAAGAAACCGGGAACCATGAGCAACATTAACATACTATATGCATCCCCGCTAACCACAGACTCCCCGGGATGCAGCAGTTCCTGTTGCAACACTTTCCCAACCGTGGGAACATGGTCCGTTAAATAACTGAGCGAATCGTTACGGTCAACTTCAGAAATTTGAAAAGCCATAAACGCAATAGAAAAAACAGACCAACCGGCCAGCAGGCTAATGAGAATTCCGTGAATGCGCGGAATTGATATTAGCCGATCTTTCATGAATCCAAATGTTGGCTTTCGGGCAACCAGAGAATCGAAAGGCCAACCGGTAAGCTGCTTCATGGTATTCTGAGCAAATATTTCATCTCGCCCCAAGCGGATGTTCTCGTCTGATATCGCCTCCTGTAGCATAGCGCGATGCACTTCTATTAACGATTCTTTCATTCCCCAATAAGCAATGAGACACAAAACGGCCAGAACAATGAATGCAACCAGTGGATTTGACCAGAATAGAACAGCTACACCACAGCCGAACGCGAGCACATACAAATGTTTCCACAGATGACAAAGTTGAAAAACAAAAATCAGACCGATGAAATACCCGAGCATCATTGTCAACAAGGGAGCCAACGGATGGAAAAATGGCTCCGGCCAGATTGCAGCCAGCAGAAAAAGCAAGACCACAGCATCCTGCCAAATCAGCTTCACTGGCCCCAAGGGCAACGGTTTTTCCGGAGTCCAGGCAGTCTGTTTCAAAAAATGAAAATACTTTGTATGACCGGACGGATGGAAATATGCACTCCGAAAGCATCCGTAAACAAACGCCCCGAACAACACAACACCATCACGGACAGCATATAAATATTGGTTTTTCCACCCTTCCGGACCAACAAAGTCGGTCAGCCACATAAAGCCAATAACCACCAGATACATCAGAATGAATACAGCAATCAAACTCCCCGGCGGCAAGACAACACGCATCCAGTTTTTCATGATTCCACCTCGAAGTATCGGCCCAGTTTCTTGGTGATTTCCGGATGGACGAGTTTTTGCAGTACTTCACTGAGTGGGCCATCACAACTGGCCTGTTCTCTTAAACCGGACATATTATCGAACGCTGCGACTTCCCCTTCTTTCAGAATGACGATGCGATCTGCAACTTCTTCCACAAGTTCCGGCACCGGGGTGGTGACGACAACAGTTGCGTTTTTTTCTTTCACCAGATGTTGAAGCACTTTTTTCAATGCGAGTATTCCAGTCGGGTCTAACCCGCCGGAAAATGCTTCATCAATTAACAGGATCGGCGTTTCACAGACCAAAGCTGCACACAAGGCTGCTTTATGCTTCTGTCCGTTCGAATAGCTGTTCAACGCATGATCCGCCACTTCGTTCAAATCGAACAGTTCGAGTAACCGCTGAGTCAGATCAAGGAGTTTTTCTTCGTCAAGATCGTACAACCGACCGATACTGTGAACGAATTCACGCCCTGTTCGATTGGCAGGCAACCAGGGGTGATCCGAAACGTAGATGACTCGCTTACGGATTTCCAATTCTTCTTCGACAGTATTCCGACGCCGCAATCCATCAATTTCAACAAACCCTTTTTGCGGCGACAAAATCCCCGCTATTGCAGCGAGCAGCGTCGTTTTCCCCATCCCATTGGGACCGAGAATTGCAACAAGCTCGCCGGAATTTATTTTCAGGTTGATATCACGCAGCACCGGCTTCACGCCGTAATGCTGAGTCAAATTGTTGACAGCTATCATTGGTTGCTCCTTCATCGCTCAGGCAGATTCGCAAAATCGTGGAGAAAGCACTTCTTTGTACAACACTACATTGGCCTGCACGGATGAAAAAATTCTTCTTTTAATGAGTAAATAAGCAAGAAAAAAAGACGCCCGGTCAAATGAACGGGCGTCTTGAAGAATCCAACTTTTTAACTGGTCAGCATTACCAGGCAAAATGGGCGAAGGCTTTATTCGCCTCTGCCATGCGGTGGACGTTCTCACGGGTTGTCATCGCGTTGCCTTCTTTTCTGGAAGCGGCAAGGAGTTCCTCCGCCAAACTCTGTGCGATCGGTCGGCCCTTTCTTCCACGTACTGCTGCCAGGACCCAACGGATCGCCAAGGTCTGTTGACGCTTCGGCTTGACGGGAGTCGGAACCTGATAGGTCGCCCCGCCGACACGCTTCGACTTTACTTCGATAAATGGTTTGCAGTTCTCAATCGCCCGTTCGAAAACTTCGATTTCCGATTCTTCCGGAATTCGCTGCTTGATAATATCAAGAGCATCGTAAAAGACCCGCTGGGCAATGCTTTTTTTACCATCCAGCATCAAGCAGTTGACAAATTTTGACGCCAGAATCGAATCGTAACGGGGATCAGGTTTGAGCTGCGAAGCGCTCGCTGTAAATCGTTTTGCCATGTTATTTCTGTATTAACATAAATAGGGTTGAGGAAAGGTACGGTAACTGAAACTATTTGGGACGCTTGGCGCCGTACCGACTGCGTGCCTGCTTACGATCGCTCACGCCAAGGGTATCGTGAACACCACGGACGACCTTGTATCGCACACCAGGCAAGTCGCGAACCCGCCCGCCACGAACAAGTACAATCGAGTGCTCCTGCAAATTGTGCCCTTCACCAGGAATATAGGCCGTTACTTCCTTCCCATTGGAAAGGCGAACACGAGCAACTTTACGCAGTGCAGAGTTCGGCTTCTTCGGCGTCATTGTCTTTACTTGCAGGCAAACACCACGCTTCTGTGGGCAACCCTCCAAAAGTGGTGTGTTGCTCTTGGCTGTTTTCTTCTTACGCGGTTTGCGAACGAGCTGATTGATTGTCGGCATGATTGCAGACCCTAACCTCTTTTGTATCTTAATGTTATCGATTATCCTGGACGTTTCGTTCCCTGAAACAGATCAGATTAAACTGTACAGAAACCCACCATTTACACAATCCGAAAGCTCGGAAGCGGACAGATTAGCGACAAACCGGGGTGGCGTCAAACGAGTTACGTCGAATTCCGCCCCTTTTCCATCCACTGGTCCTGATTCCTACCGGTCATTTCACAGACTGAATCGCCCAAAGGTTATCGAATGTTCTGAGGTACATCACTCCATTGGAAATGACCGGTGAAGAAGACATGTCTTCTCCCAAGTCGTTTTCAGCCACAATTTCGAACTTTCTTCCCGCTTTGAAAACGGTAATTCGGCCATCGCGGGCGGTCAGGTAGATGTGACCATCCACATAAACAGGCGAAGCACGATGTCGCATACGGTGTGTCCGCTGCAGTGGGTAGACTTCTTTTCCCGAACGGGCTTCCAGGCAGAAGACGTTGCCATCCTGCCTGCAAATGTAGGCCAATCCGCCCACGACCAGCGGGGAAGGGACATCAGTTGTTTTCGGAACGCGCCAGAGTTCATATTTTTTGGAATGGGTCACATCTCCCTTTGCGTTGGCATCTACTGCGACAACCGGGCCTTTTTTAGCCGTTGGACAGACAACAACACCGTCTCCGTAAGAGGGAGAAGCGACCAGTCGCAGATAGCGGTTGTAGTTTTCCGGGGGATTCAAATCACCCAACCGCCAGATTTCAGAACCGTCTTCCAGACGATGGGCGGTCGTGTAGTCTCCCCCGTGAACCAACAGGTATTTCTTCCTGCTATCCTGATAAAGAATAGGAGAGGCGTAGGAATGCTTGTTTTCATGAGTCGCGTTGCTGTGCCGATCGACGGCATAGATCTGCTTGCCGGTCGCTTTATCGAGGCAAATCACTTTGGAAAAGCCGGGTTCTGCGGTCGCCATCGAACCGTGCATGATCGCCATGTAAATACGGTCACCATCAAGCACGGGAGTTGATGACATACCAAACTGGATATCGAATTTCCCATAACGGTCCTGTAAATTGAAATTCCAGATTTCTTTACCTTTGAAGTCGTAGCAGGCGAAATCCCCCGTTCCCATAAACGACCAGACGTGCTTTCCATCGGTTATGGGGGAGGGAGAACAGGAATTCCCCTCGTCTCCGCGGGCAACTTTATTTCCCGTCCCTACTTTACGTTCCCACAGTTTTTTTCCTTTTCGGTTGATACAGATCAAAAGCAGGCTGTCACCAGAGGGAGCGGTAAGAAAAATACGATCCCCCCAGACGATCGGAGTCGCTCCGGCTGGACCGGGCAAAGGAGTTTTCCAGAGGACGTTCAAATTGTTTTCGCCGCCGAACTTGACGGGAATCCCTTTTTCGTTGGAAATCCCGTTCTGAGTCGGACCACGCCAACTTGGCCAGTTTTCTGCCCGTGCTCCGTTTTGAACCGCCAGTAGACAGATGCCGAAAAGGACAATGTTCAATAATAATTTTTTTAATGACGCCGCTTGGTGCATATTTGTCTCTCCATAAGATAGGCTTACCAGCCCGTCAGTGCTGCAAGCAGCAATTGACGTGTAACGTTTTGGGCATTTCGTGAGTGATAAACAGTGGGTAACATTCAAGACCAATTCGGTAGTTTGGCACGAGAGGGTTGTTATCCGCCATTGCAACGTTGTTTTTTACGATCAGTGTCATTGACAATCAGTAATATGACGGTGAATCCCACAAACGTCAAATGAACGGCGCAGATCGCTTGACAACCAGCCTGTTGGGTTTGGTGCAACCACATTGACATTTTTTCCATCATCAGCAACGCTATCATCGGCCACACCGGCACGCCGTTTGTAAACCTTTGCCGTTTGTGATGTAGAGATGAACCGAAATAAACAGAGTGGAGCCTGGGTTGAAGTCGTTGCGAGTGTGCGCTAAATTGTGCCCAAACATTAAATTGGCGCAGCGATATCCGTGTTTCGATGTTTCTTAACAGTATTTCGAAAGAATGGATTCAGGCGAGTAGCCTCAGCCGTTGCGAATCGTGCGCTGAGAAAGAATCAAACTGGTAACAAACAATTATGGCAACGCAGACGGCATCGGATTACAGTGCTGCAGATATTGAAATTCTCGAAGGACTCGAAGCGGTTCGCAGGCGTCCCTCGATGTATATCGGTGGTGTCGACAATCGCGGATTGCATCACCTGCTGTGGGAGGTGGTCGATAACAGTGTCGATGAATTTCTGGCCGGTCATGCTGATACAATCAAAATCGTTCTTCATAAGGATGGGGCCTCGCTGACGGTTACAGATAATGGGCGTGGCATCCCGGTCGATAAGCACCCGAAGCATAAGAAGAAATCTGCCCTGGAAGTCATTTTGACAACGCTCCATGCGGGCGGCAAATTTTCCGATAAAAACTACGCCCGGTCGGGCGGTTTGCACGGTGTTGGTTCTTCGGTTGTCAATGCTCTTTCGGAAGAAAT
>JALWSL010000723.1 GCA_027080405.1 Planctomycetaceae bacterium | reverse complement strand
ATACCACTTACGGTGGGATCGGAATTCATGGTCACGTTGCCTACAACGAACCGGAACCGAACGTGCGGGAATCGGATCCCCGACTGGTTTATCTGAATGATTTCACCCGCACAATTAACGCCGTCCGCGCGGAAATCGGCGGGAATCTGGAAGGACACCCCCGCAAAGGGATCACGCTCGGAATGCGTCAGATTCTGGGAGCAAAACGGATTCGCCTTTATTGCCGAAATGGCATCCCGTTCGACTGGGCCAACACCGTGTTACGGCTTGCCCTGTTCGGAAAGCCAGGTGATGATTACCCGGTGACGTATATTCGGGACCACAAAGACTATGCGATTATCACGGATGAAGAAACAGCGAAAAAACCACGGTATATTGTGTAGCAGACTCTTTCCAAACGATGCTGCGGTAGATGGTAAGCCATGAAATTGAATTTTGAAAATGAACGTGTTTTGGGAGTTGTCGCTCATCCTGATGATGCCGAGTTGTTGTGTGCGGGCACACTGGCGAGAGCCAAAGCAGACGGGGCAAGCGTCGGCATTGTTGTTATGGCACAAGGAGATAAAGGACAGACCGACCCGCCCATTGAAAACCTTGGCGAAGTGCGCAGCGGTGAAATGAAAGCGGCCGCTCAATTGCTGGGGGCTGAACTTTTTGAAGCCGGGTATCGGGATGGCGAACTGTTCGATACGGTCGAATCTCGGCGATGTCTGATCGAGTTTTTTCGTCAGTTCCGCCCAACGCTTCTGCTGGCTCACTCGGCGGACGATTATCATTCGGATCATCGGGCTGCCTCTGCGATTCCTGATGCCGCTTCGTGGTATTGTGCATCGCCAGGACATCAAACGGCATCGCCTCCCATGGACAAGCCTCCCGCGCTCTGGTGGATGGACACGATTGAAATGATCGGCTTTCAACCGGAATTTTATATCGATATCTCGCCGTTCGTGGAATTGAAGCGGCAGATGTTGCGCTGCCACAAAAGCCAGTTGGCCAGAGGCGAGAACAGCGATTTCTCCCCCCTGGAAAAGATCATGGTCAGGCAGTACGAAGCCCGCGGCGAACAGGTTGGCGTCAAGGCAGCAGAAGCATTTCGTCATGCCGCGTTATGGAAACGAAGCAGAGCCTGGTAACAATCCTGACGACATCTCCTTCCCGGTTCCGGTTTACCCTGTATGGGAGCACTTCCGCCTCAATCAAGAAAGAAAACAATGGATATAATTGTCAGCGAAAATGTAACCGGCTCGGCAATGGATGAATTGCGTGAGCGTTTCGACGTTGTTTTCGAACCGGATTTATGGAACGATGTTCCCCGCTTGAAAAGTTTGCTCGGCGATGCGCGGGCGATTATCGTACGGAATCAGACACAGGTGACTGCCGAATTGATGGCAGCCGCCCCGAAGCTGGAAGTGATTGGGCGAGCCGGGGCCGGCCTGGATAATATCGAAACCGATGCTGCCAGCGAAGCCGGAGTGGTGGTAACGTATGCTCCACGTGAGAACTCGATTTCCGTAGCTGAGCTGACCATCGGCTTGATGCTCTGCCTGGCTCGCAAAATTCCCGCCGCACATCTCGATACGTCTGAAGGTCGCTGGAATCGCAAAGCCTTCACCGGTATTGAACTGTTCGGCAAAACCCTGGGAGTGATCGGACTGGGGCAAATTGGAACGATGGTTGCCGAGCGTGCCAAGGCTTTCGGCATGACGATCATCGTGCACGATGATTATGTCGCCCCCGATGCCAATCACGTGAAAGAACTGGATGCCAGGTTGGTTTCGCTGGACGATTTACTGTGTGAAGCCGACTTCGTCACAACGCATGTTCCATTGACCGATGAAACACGGGAAATGTTCAACAAAGAGCGATTCGCCATGATGAAACCATCAGCCATGCTGATCAATACCTCTCGTGGAGAAGTCGTTGATGAAGAAGCACTTTTACACGCCCTGAAAAATCAGCAACTGGCAGGGGCGGCACTCGATGTCCGATCTGTCGAACCCCCGGGGCAGTCTCCACTTGATAAACTTGATAACGTGATTTTCACCCCGCACATCGCGGCATTTACTGAAGAAGCACAAGACCGCGTTGTGAGCACTGTTTGCAGCGACGTGACCAGAGTGCTGGAAGGCCGGGAAGCAGAAAACTTCTTCAACTTCCCCCTGCCTCGCAATTAAGCTGCATTCGGCAGGTTTCAATGCCCTCTGCTTTGTGCGGGTTATTCAAAACAGGAAGGTCATGCGGTTCTCTTTGCCTCATTAGACAGAATATCGATCTGTCCGATTGATATTCATCCAGCCCTACGTGATAATAGAGGTTGAGAACGGGACAGGATTCACCAGGAATCAGGATAACAGAGGACGTAGAAAAAGGGGACGGGTCATGTCGTGGTTGCCGAAAAAATGTATTGTTGTGCCGGTTGATTTTTCCGGGGAATCAAAACAGGCGATTGAAGCAGCCCTGGAAATGGTGGATAAGCCGGAACATGTTCACGCGATTCATGTGATGTTCCCCCTTGATATTGTCGCACCGGGAGTTGTCTGGGGAGGGATTGAGGAAGTTGAACGGGAGAAAGCGACGCGCGAACACGCAGAAGCATTTATGGAAGAACATGGCATAAGTGGTGTGACGATCCTGACAAGGGTCGGTGACCCGGGAACGGAAATTTCCGATTACGCCGAATCGATCAATGCTGACCTGGTCATTATTTCCTCACACGGATACCACGGCTTCAAGCGGGCGCTGCTCGGTTCGGTCGCCGAGCGGGTTATTCGCCACGTCGCCTGCCCGGTGTTGGTATTAAGAAGATCGGACGCAGAATGAAAAGTTGTAGCCTCTGCCGGGCGAGCCGTTGTTGGAAAGG
>JALWSL010000722.1 GCA_027080405.1 Planctomycetaceae bacterium | reverse complement strand
TCCCAACACGGGGATTTTATCTGTTTCGGAAGTGTAACGCGTCGCCAGCAAACCGCCGATCATCAGGGTTTGCCCCAAACGCATACGAACCTGCGTGTTGGCTTCTCGCGAAGTCAAGGCAGGGATTGTCGTGTTGTTCAAGGAAGCTGCGTTGGCAAAGTCGCGCTCGCTGAATTCCGTAGCAATTTCAAGAATCACCTGTCCTTTTCCCAAAACAATCGGGACGGCATCGAGCTTGACACCAAACTCCCGCCATTCTACCGAAATTGTGCCCAGCGATTGAGGAACGAGAATCGGAAATTCGCCTCCGGAAAAGAGTGTCGCTGGCCGGCCGCTGTCAGCGACGACGGACGATTCTACCAGAACGCGAAGGAGTCCTTCTTCCTTGAGGGCTTCAAGAAAGCCGCGAAAAATACCGTTGGAGTTGACCAGTCCAAAACTGAGCGATGAGGCGGAAAGTCCATTCGCACCATACGTCAGTGTATTTCCTCCCGGCGAGAGTGTGACACCGGTTGGCGTCGCCAGGTTTCCCGGATTGCTCAACACAAAGCCATCGTTGGTTAAAAGAGACCAGTTGAAACCGAACTGCCTGATTTTTGAACGCTGGGCTTCCATGATCTTTACCTGCAAACGGACCTGATTGGCAGAACCGAATTGCATCTGGTTGATCACTTTGGGGTAGAATTGTTCCGCAATTTCTATGATTTGCGCAATATGGGAGGGATCGGCAACAATCCCGCGCATCACGATGCTGTCTTTGACTTTTACCGCGGTCACCGAGGAATCCGGGAAAAAACGCGACACGTATGACTGCAGATGTCGAACATCTCCCTCGACGAACACTTCCACGGAGTACGTTTTGCCATTCTCGTCGACGAGAACCAACGTCGTCACCCCGGCTTTGACAGCCTGCAAACGTATTCGATGTGGACTTAACGCGGTGACCGTCAGGATCGCGGGATCAAAACCATCCACGCGTGTGATGCGCTCGTCCAGTTCAACGACACGCGAAAATTTCTCAACCAGCGACAGTTCACTGCGTGCAGAGAGAATGTGGAAAATCTCGCCTTCAGCCACGGGAGGGGCTTGAACCTGAGCACGAACGACACCAGTCGGGCCGAAAAAAATGGTTGCAGCCACAACCAGGCCCAGTGTGGTCGGGTTCATGCAGTAGCAAAACGCAGTTCGCAAGCAGTTACGAGCGACGTGAGCAACAATCCTGTGTGTCGCGATGAAGGAGTCTGAAATAAATGTTCGATACGGTTGCATCCTTGCACTCCGCCAAAGCCATCAAGGCTGGTTATCTCGATTTCACTTGCGATGCCGAATGGTTGAGATGCCCATCTGGCATCTCCATCGTCCAGCACCGTATCCCTGTCTTTGAAATTGGCTCGCCTTTCGGGTTTCCCCAATCAGCACAGCCTCTTTCACCAAAGGCATCCGGCCTCATCTTCCCTGCTCGTTTTCTGTTAACACCCACCTGTTGCGGGAGCAACATCCTTCACTGAATTCACCGTAAATTCCGGTTCAACATCATTCCTGCTACTGAACCATCAGGAGCGTTTCCTCTTTTTTCTCACGCTCCTGTTCTTCCTTGAAATCGTCCTCGGTCTGGTACTCGCCTTCCAATTCTGTTTCCTGTTCGTCCTCATCAGATTCTTCAACAGAGCTGTTCGATTTTTTTGCCGAATCTTCTGCCGATTTTTGGGGATTCAGCAAAGAGTCCAACATTCCCTGAATCGGTCGCGAAAGTACCCGTGTCAATTTACTCTTCATCCGTTTCCCGGAAGTTTCTGATGAACCATTCTGTTCATCCACTCCCGAATCGTCCTGCTCCGGTTCAAGAATGAAATCGTGTGTGATTACTTCATCTCCGGAGTAGATGTCGAGAGTCCAGGTAGCCGGCTGAACAACCAACTCCTCTTTTCCCGGTCCGTTTTTTTCAACAAAACCATTTTCCAACGAATTCTTCAACGCTTCTGCTGGTGAGATTTCCCCGTCCGATTTTGCACCAGCCTCCTCGTTTTGTGCGGAGTCATCTTCCTGAGAGGCAATTCCTGTTTTCAACAACGACAGTAAATTGTCATCGACACCTTTCGGACTGACCAATTCCTTGTCTTCCTTATTCCTCATGATGGGAGTCAGTTCTCCCTTGGAACTGGCCAGCTTGAGCAGATTGGCCTGCTCGGGAGTCACCAGCAGCGAAAGGTTTTTCGCCTTGATTTCACGGGATTCGCCCACTTCCAGGTCGCGAACGGAATCGGATGCAAATACTTCTACGTATTCCAGCAGTGTGTCCGTACGTGTGACCCGCATATTGTTGGGGGCGATATATTCGAAAGTGATTTGCAGATCGACGCGATCTCCGGGTTGCAATAAACCGCTATGCGTTTTGGTATCATCGACTTTGAACGTGAAAATTCGCATCCCTTTGGGGATACTGGCTGAGGCTGCAATTTCTCCCTTGCTACCCAGCTTGACCATGCGAATGATGTCTCCCTTGTCAACAGGAACCTTCAAACCGCGCTCGAAGTAGTCTTCCTTGCTGCGTACCGCATCTTTAGGAACGGCAGAAGAGGGAAGTTCTTCGAAGTGGCAGTTTGTCTCGTCCAAAAGAACACCAGGTGGAATATCTGTCGTTGCGACCAGCACTTTCACAGGAACATCTTGAGTATCGGACTGCCTGGAAATCATCTGCTGGACACCCATCATGGCAATCAAGCCGCAACCGACCGCGAATGCCAATACAATAACAGTTTTCATTTTCATAATGCTCACCTCGATCGGTCTCAAATCGATTTCCGGAACGAATTCCGGGATCGGACATACCGAGATGAAGCGCGGCACAAAGTCCGCTCCCCCTCATC
>JALWSL010000721.1 GCA_027080405.1 Planctomycetaceae bacterium | reverse complement strand
GAAAGCGCAAACCAACATTGTCGCGGAAGTTTCCGCCCGTCAGTTCGAGTGGCGGATTCGTTACCCTGAGCCAGGGAAAAAGCTGGAAAAGAAACCGCAACCGGGCGACATTTACAGCGTCAACGAATTACACATCCCGGCTGGAACACCGGTGCGAATCTATTTGAGATCGCTGGACGTGCAACATTCCTTCTTCTTGCCGACATTACGCGTGAAGCAGGATGCGGTGCCGGGACTGGTTATACCTGTCTGGTTTGAAGCGAAAAAGCCGGGTGAATATCCGCTGGTCTGTGCAGAACTGTGCGGCTGGGGACATTACAAAATGGGAGCCAAATTGATCGCTCACCCCCCCGAGGAATACGAACAATATATGAAGAAGCTTCATCAGGAACAATATGAAGATGGTTATGCCGAAAAGAAGTAGGTGATAAACCCAAAACCCGAAATGGATGCGGAGTGGCTAAAAAAAGACGCTTCAACCAACCAGTTAAAGACCGTTTTGTGTTCCGTATAACCACTTTGCTAATAAAACTGTAAGGCAATAAATTCGTGAGTACTGCGACGCTTTCCTCTTCTGACGATCACTCCCACGCCATGCACGTGGATAATCGCTGGTGGATTACCAAATATGTTTTTTCAACTGATCATAAAGTGATCGGAATTCAGTTTTTGATTTCCACGCTGATTATGATGTTGATTGGCGGATTGCTGGCGCTGGCGATTCGTTGGCAGCTTGCCTTTCCGTGGAGTCAGATGCCTTGGGTCAGTGCAGAAGTTTTTGCAGAGACAGGAGGGCAAATTTCTCCCGAGTTTTACACGATGCTGTTTACGATGCACGCCACGGTCATGATTTTTCTGGTCGTGATTCCGATCCTGGCAGGAGCGTTCGGCAACTTTCTGATTCCGCTGATGATCGGCGCGCCGGATATGGCGTTCCCGAGATTGAACATGATGAGCTACTGGTTCATGTGGCCTGCGGCGATCTGTTTCGGCTTGAGCTTCTTCTATGAAGGAGGCCCGGCGGCGGGTTGGACATCCTACCCGGTACTCGCCGCGGTGTATGAGGCGGCCCCCGGTTCCGGATTCGCGCAGACGCTGTGGTTGCTCGGAGTGACGTTTGTCGGTTTTTCCTCGATGATGGGATCGATCAATTACATGACAACCATTATCAACATGCGGGCACCGGGAATGACGCTTTTCCGGATGCCTTTGACGGTTTGGGGCATGTTTATCACCGCGATTTTGCAGGCCTTTGCGTTGCCCGTGCTGACCGCAGCGGGGCTGATGCTGGTAGCCGATCGCGAATTCGGAACGTGTTTTTTCGTCCCGGGCGGTCTTGTGATCAACAACGCGGAACCGACCGTCGGGGGAGGACAGCCGTTATTGTGGCAGCATCTGTTCTGGTTCTATTCTCATCCGGCTGTTTACATCATGCTGCTTCCCGCGATGGGCATGATCTCCGACATGCTCGCCTGCATGTGCAGAAAACCGGTTTTTGGTTACCGTCCGATGATCTATTCCATGTCGACCATTGCAGGGCTGGGCTTTATCGTCTGGGGGCATCACATGTTCATTTCGGGAATGAACCCTGCCCTCGGAATGACGTTTATGGTCGCAACAATCATGATCGCACTTCCTTCAGCGATCAAGGTTTTCAACTGGATTGGGACGATCTGGGGGGGACATTTGCAGTTTAATACGGTGACGCTCAACTCGGTTTCTTTCGTGACAATGTTTATCGTTGGTGGATTGAGCGGCATCTTCATGGCGGCGGTTCCCGTCGATATCTACATTCACGATACGTATTTTATCGTTGCTCATTTCCATTACGTACTATTTGGAGCCACGCTGTTTGGCATTTTTGCGGCGATTCATTTCTGGTTCCCGAAAATGTTCGGCAGAATGATGAACGACAAACTGGGGCAGGCTCATTTTGTGCTGACATTTATCGGGCTCAATGGCACCTTCTTCCCGATGCACATGCTCGGAATTGCGGGTATGCCCAGGCGGTATGCGGATCCTTATTTGCACGAATATCTGGAACACCTGCTGCCGTTGAATCAGTTTATGACTTACTCCGCCATTTTGATGGGCCTGGCACAATTCATTCTGATTTACAACTTTTTTGGCAGCATGATCTGGGGGAAAAAGGCTCCGAAAAATCCGTGGAACGCAAACGGCCTGGAGTGGGAAGCCCCCTCGCCACCACCTCATGGGAATTTTGAAAAAACACCGAACGTTTACCGTGGCCCTTACGAATACAGTTCTCCGGACCGTCCGGAAGAAGATTACTGGCCACAGGCGGAAGAATGAAAACAGGCAAGCCCTGCCCGTTCCGGTACGGTCAAGAGGCATTTCCTTCCCTTACTGCCATCAACAACGACGATACCAATAAACGATACCAATAACATGAACCAGACAGAACAGCCGCTCAATCCGTGGATTCATCGCATGGTGATTATTACCGCGGTCGTGGCGATGCTTCCCATTATTATGGGAGCACTGACGACAACCAAAGAAGCCGGGATGGCATTCCCCGACTGGCCCACTTCCGACGGTCAGGGAATGTTCAGCTATCCGTGGCTGAAGCTGCTTGATGACATCAGCACCAATCATGAGAGCGTCAAAAAATTCCTGGAACATGGACACCGTTTGGCCGGGACGCTGGCCGGTCTGGCTTCAATTTTTTTGATGGTGTTGACCTGGCTGAAAGGCTCAAAAAAATCGTTAAGGGTTTTGGGGATTCTCGTTTTTCTGGCTGTTTGCGCGCAAGGGGTCCTGGGAGGGTTTCGTGTTGAATTGAACGATCGCGGCTTGGCGATGCTGCACGGTTTGTTCGCGGCGATGTACTTTTCGCTCGTCTGCGTAACGGCGACCGTTTCTTCAACGACGTGGAGCCAATGGAAGCCGGAAGAGGAAAACCGTCCGGTGAAGGCTGCCCGCAATGCATCGCTTGTTTATCTGATTTTTCTACTTGTTCAATATATGCTCGGTGGTATCATTCGACATCCGATGGGTGAGATGAAAGCACCGGTGAATGAGCATCTCGGCTTTGGCGTTCTGGCTTTGATCGCAGTACATGTGGTGCTGATATTTGTTGTCAAAACAAGAGTGAAGTGGCTCCGTTCGGCGATGCGGAGCGTGATTATCCTTACCACCATTCAGGTCGCTCTCGGTCTTGTTACTTATGCCACCAAATTTGGGGCGTTCGGAGTCAGAGTTGTTGAAGGTTCTACCGGGCAGGTACTTTCGCGAACTTCGCACATGGTTGTCGGTTTATTGTTGGTCGCCTCGGCAACCGTGTTGACTGTTCGCTGTTTTCGTGTCCATCGTTTGATGGAAGCCAATTCGTAGGGCCTGCTGTCCATTCGATCGTGTTTCGGTCGAATTCAAGGCAAACTTTTATTATGGTTCGCAAGACGGACTCTACTTTCATAAACAACAGGAGTAAATTCGTGAGTCATCTGACGACTCCCTCAGTCATTTCGGGGTCAAACGGAATTGCGTTATCAGACGAGTTCGTTTCTGGCGAGGTGACATGGAAAACCCGCGTGGCGGATTACATGGAGCTATCCAAGGCAAAAATTGCCGTGATGGTATTGGTTACCGTTGCGGTTGGCTATTTGCTGGGGTCACGAAATGAAGTCGACTGGTTCCGGTTGTTCCATGCACTGTTTGGTATCGGGCTGATCGCCGCTTCGTCCTGCGCGTTGAATCAGTGGTACGAAATTTCAACCGACTTATTGATGCCCCGCACAAAAGATCGTCCGTTGCCAGCCGGCCGAATCAAGCCGCACGAAGCACTCGTTTTCGCAGCATTGACGGGCATTTGCGGTGCAGTTCATCTGATGCTGTTCGTAAATATCACGACCATGCTGTTGACGCTTTGCACACTCGTTATGTATGTCGGGATTTACACGCCATTGAAGCGGCGAACTTCGTTTTGCACCGCGATTGGAGCCGTTCCCGGTGCCTTCCCGCCGGTGTTGGGGTGGGCGGCGTCTGGGCAGCCGCTTGGCTGGGACGCGTTCTGGCTGTTTTCGCTGATGTTTCTGTGGCAGTTCCCCCACTTTTTTGCCATCGCCTGGATGTACCGGGAACAGTACACCCAAGCGGGGTTGTGGATGCTTCCCAACGGAATCCCGAAAAGGTATGTCACCGGTTTTTTAGCCGTTACCTACGCGATCATCCTGCTTCCTGTCAGTCTGCTCCCCCAGCAATTCGGCATGACTGGAACGCTCTTTTTCTGGACGACATTGCTGTTTGGTCTGGCGTACATTGCGTATTCCATTCGATTTCTGTTGAACGAAACCAGAAAAACGGCCCGTGCCTTGCTGTTCTGTTCGCTATTTTACTTACCGGTAGTCCTCACGACGCTAACATGGAATCACTTGAACCTGCTCAATGCGTATACTGTAGCCAACCTCGAACAGACAGGCACGGAATTGCAACAGCAGCGGTAGGGGCTGGCTGAATTGGTAGCAGCCAGGTTGGTAGCAGTTTCCGGGAACGTAACTGACGTACCGGAAGAGGATCTGTTAGACGCCTGCAAGTTTGAGCGATTGCATTGAGGGATGCCTCGCGAAGACGATTGAGCAAAACTGAACGAAACTGAACGAAACTGATTGCATCACATTATCCAGGGTTGTTTGAATGCCGATTGACTGGTCTCCACTAAAAGAAATAATCGATCAGCAGAATCGGTTCGTGTTAACCAGTCATGTTCGCCCGGATGCCGATGCGTTGGGTTCAGAATTGGGGATGGCGTTACTGCTGCGTTCACTGGGGAAAACGGTTCAGATTATCAATCCCGGTGCAACGCCTGCCCATTTACAGTTTCTTGATCCGGATGGGGAAATTAAATCGGTTCACGATGCCCCCGCCTTGAAACAGGCGATTCTGGAATGTGATGTGCATATCGTGCTTGATACCAGCGCCTGGGGGCAGCTTGGTGAAGTCGGCAAGTTGATGCAGAAATCGACAACGCAAAAGGTTGTGATCGATCATCATGTCAGCTCCGATGATTTGAACGCCATCCAGTTCAAGGATACCTCCTCTCCTGCAACAGGATGTTTGGTCTACGACTTCACGCAGGCGATCGACCACACCCCCAGCGCCCGAGCAGCCAGTTGCCTGTATGCAGCGATTGCAACCGATACCGGCTGGTTTCGCTTTCCTTCGACAACATCGAAAACCATGCGGACGATTGCCAATTTGATCGACGCCGGGGCCAATCCTGCTGAGTTATACACGCTATTATACGAGCAGGCAGCTGTTCCCCGGCTGCATCTTTCAGGCATCGTTCTGCAGCGGGTGGCAACAGCCTGCCACGGGCAGCTTGCTTACACTTATGTGACACAATCCGATTTCGCCAGGTCGAAAGCGCACCCGGCTGATACGGAAAATCTGGTCAATCAGTGCATGACAATTGCAGGGATACGGGCAGCTTTCATTCTGGTGCAGCAACCGAATCGGAAATACAAGGTCAGTTTGCGTTCACGAGTCGACTTCGATGTCACTCCAATCGCAGAACAACTTGGCGGCGGCGGACATCGCCAGGCATCAGGCGCGATGCTCCCCGGCCCCAAAGACGCCGCTCTGAAAAAACTGATCCAGCTGTTCGAAGAAGAACTCAAAAAACAACCACCTGCCGAGAAGAACCACTGATAATCTGCTTCCTGTTCCGGCCAATAGCTCTATCTCTTTTGCAGAATACAGGTTACGGCTTTTCTGTCAGATTGGGGAACTCGCTGAATCATCTGCTTTTGTCATGCGAACGCAACGCGACAGCCCCAACAAGTGTGTTCATGAGAGCACTGTTTCTTTCAATAACGCGGAGCGGGTTGACATTTCCTCCGGGTAATGGATAATCGACGCCTTAGTTTTCTGATACTATCGCATCCATATTATTAATTATATTTATGTTGTTCTGTTCAGGGTAGTTTCATGCACTTGCGTTATTTGGAAATGTTTTGCGATGCGGTTGAGTTTCGCAGCTTTTCCCGGGCGGCGGATCATCTGCATGTTTCGCAGTCCGCAGTGAGCCAGGCGGTGCAATTGCAGGAGAAGCAGCTTGGTGTCCGTTTGGTCGATCGGTCGAAAAGGCCATTCGAGTTGACGGCGGCGGGAAAGGTTTATTTCGAAGGAACTCGCGATCTACTGGCGACATTTCATGAATTGGAAGATAAAATCCGGAGCATGGGAGATCGAGTAAGCGGGCGGGTGCGCGTGGCTGCGATCTATTCGGTCGGACTGTTGCACATCAATGAAATCATCGGGAAATTCCAGAGTGAATATCCAGAGGTCGAAATTCTGGTTGATTATGTCCATCCGGATGAAGTTTACCGCCGGGTGGAGCAGGAGCAGGATGAATTGGGGCTGGTTTCTTTTCCGAAATCAGGAAAAGAATTCACCTGTGTGCATTGGCAGGATCAGCCGATGGTTGTTGTCGTGGGAAAGAAGCATCCGTGGTTCAGTAAAAATTCCATCAAACCGGTTGATCTGAATCGGATTCGGTGTGTCGGGTTCAGCCCGAATTTACAGATACGCAAAGCGACGGATCGTTGGTTTCGGGAAGCCGGTGTTCATGTTGAGATCGTTCACGAATTCGACAATGTTGAGTATGTCAAGCGGGATGTCGAGTCTGGTTCCGGGGCGGCGTTGTTGCCCAGGCCGACGATCGTTGAAGAAACAAAAGCTGGTCGCCTGCATGCTTTGGAGATTGAAGGAGCTTCCTGGGTGAGGCCGTTGGGCATCATTCATCGCAAGGGACGCGAGTTATCGCCGGCAGCGATCAAGTTGATAGACGCACTTCAGAAGAGTCACATCGAGACAGTTTCCTGTCCAGTTTCTGCCTGAATGGTTTTAACACCCGGAAGACAATCTCGCTCGGGCTTTCCAGCCTGACAGAGGCGCGAATTTTCCAGGTGAATCGTGGCGGTCTATGGATGAGGCTTGTAAAGGGGCGTAACGGTTGGTTGATGAATCGATTTGATTAGTCGGGTGGGATCGCCTGAATTCGCAGATATGTGTTGTTTTGAAATCGGGGTTCTGAATTTCAAAAAGTGACGGAAAAAGTTTTGAGGGAAGATGGTATGAGTAATCCAATACGCAAAGATGGTTATCCGCTGGCTCATGATTTGTATTCTCCCGAGTACGAACATGAAAACTGTGGCGTCGGTTTTATCGCCCATTTGAAGGGGGAGCGTTCGCATCAGATTGTTGAGGACGCTGATCAGATCAACCGACAGATGGAACACCGTGGCGCGTGTGGATGCGAAGAAAACACCGGCGATGGAGCCGGAATCCTGACCGCGATTCCCGATGAATTTTTGCGCGAAGTGATCCCGCAGGAGCTGGGGGGCGAACTGCCCGAGACCGGTTTGTACGGTGCGGGGATTGTCTTTTTGCCCCAGGATCAAAGCCGTCGGGAACATTGCAAGCAGGTTGTCAATGATTTAATTGCAGAGCAGGGCCAGAAGCTGATCGGCTGGCGGGTTTTGCCGGTTGATGCAGATGCAGCGGATATCGGTCCCACGGCCCGCGCCTGCATGCCTTACATGGAAATGTTGCTTGTCGCCGCCGCTGACGGGTTGGATCAGAAAGCATTTGAACGACAGTTGTTCGTGATCCGAAAAGTGGCCAGCCACCGACTGCGTGTTGCCGAAGAACACCCTGAGGCACTGCTGTTTTACATTTGTTCGCTTTCCACGGAAGTGATCATCTATAAAGGAATGATGACACCGCATCAGGTGATGCCGTTTTACAAAGATTTGCAGAATCCGAACTATAAAACACACCTGGCGATGGTGCATTCCCGTTTTTCGACCAACACGATGCCCAGTTGGGATCGCGCCCAGCCGTGCCGTTTCATGGCTCATAACGGCGAAATCAATACGCTGCGTGGAAACAAAAACTGGATTCATGCCCGTCAGGGAGTGATGCAAAGCGAGCTGTTTGGTGAAGACCTGCAGAAATTGATGCCGATTGTCGAGGAACACTGTTCCGATTCCGGCGTCTTCGATAATGCCCTGGAGTTTTTGCTGATGGCCGGGCGTTCGCTTCCTGAAGCAGTCATGATGATGATTCCCGAAGCGTGGCAGAATCACCATTCAATGCCTGAAGATAAACGGGCGTTTTATGAATTCCATTCCGCCATGCAGGAACCGTGGGACGGGCCAGCATCGATCTCTTTCACAAACGGACATTATATCGGTGCGGTGCTCGATCGTAACGGGCTCAGACCGTCCCGTTATTATGTGACACATGATGATCGCGTTGTCATGGCGAGTGAAGTCGGCGTGGTTGATATCGATCCCGCGAATGTGAAATCGAAAGGGCGTTTGCAACCGGGCAAAATGTTTCTGGTCGATTTTGAACAGGGACGCATTATCGATGATGAAGAACTCAAGCACGAAATTGTCAACCGCAAACCGTATCAGCAGTGGTTGCAGGAACAGCGCATCACGTTGGGAGAACTCCCCGCCGCGGAGATTCCCCAGGATGCCGAGGATGATGACGACCTGCTTCGTAAAATGCAGGCCTTCGGATACACCACCGAAACATTGCAGTTCATGCTGCTACCGTTGATCGAACAGAAACGGGATCCGGTCGGCTCAATGGGCGATGACACCGCGCTTGCCTGTTTGAGCGAGAAGCCGCGGATGCTGTACGATTACTTCAAACAGCTTTTCGCCCAGGTGACAAACCCAGCAATCGATTCGATTCGTGAGGAAGTGATTATGTCGCTGGAGTGCTTCATCGGGCCGGAAGGGAATTTGCTCGAAGAAAGCCCGAAGGATTGTCATCGACTGGCGGTGCCCCATCCGATTCTGACAAATCATGAACTTTCCGCTCTGAAGCATCTGGATCATCGTGGTTGGAAAACGAAAACGATTGATATCACCTACCCGCGGCAGGAAGGTGCAGCTGGAATGAAGGCGGCGCTGGATCGGATTTGTCAGGAAGGGGCACAGGCGATTGCGGACGGCTATTCGCTGGTGATTCTTTCGGATCGCCAGATGAGCGAAGATCGCGTTGCGATGAGTTCACTGATGGCAACGGGGGCGCTTCATCATCATTTGGTCAGGAACGAACTGCGCACACGCATCGGGATTGTGCTGGAATCGGGCGAGGCGAGAGAAGTGCACCACTTCTGTTTGCTGACCGGTTACGGAGCCGATGCAATCAATCCGTACATGGCTTTTGCAGCCGTCCAGCAGGCACTGCGCAATGGGGAACTGGAGGGAGACTGGTGCGAAGAATCGATCGTCGCCGGCTACCGCAAAGGCGTTGCCAAGGGAATGCTCAAGGTCTTTGCTAAAATGGGGATATCGACACTGGCCAGTTACAAAGGGGCACAAATTTTTGAAGCGGTCGGTTTAAACAACGACGTGATCGATCGTTGCTTCGTCGGCACAGCCAGTCGTATTAAAGGAGTGACACTCGAAATACTGGCAGAAGAAAACCTGCGTCGTCATTCCGTCGGCTACCCCGAGCGGGATGAGAATCAGTTGCCTTTGCTGGAAAACATGGGGTTGTATGCCTGGCGAAAAAAAGGGGAAAAACATGCCTGGAACCCTTACACGATCGCCAAGGTTCAGGAAGCCGCCCGTTCTGGTAGTCAGAAGGCGTATGACGAGTTTGCCAGGCTGGCCGATGAGGAATCGACGCGAAACTGTCACTTGCGTGGACTTCTCAGATACAAAAAATGTGAGCCGATTCCACTGGAAGAAGTGGAACCGGCCAGCGAAATCTTGAAGCGATTTTGCACCGGGGCGATGAGTTACGGTTCGATTTCAGCCGAGTCCCATGAGGCAATCGCGATTGCGATGAATCGTATGAAGGGAAAAAGCAACACCGGCGAGGGCGGCGAAGATTACACCCGCTTCAAACCGATGGAAAACGGCGATTCAAAACGCTCTGCGATCAAACAAATTGCCTCTGGCCGATTTGGCGTGACCAGTTGGTATTTGACAAATGCGGATGAACTGCAAATCAAGATATCACAGGGAGCCAAGCCGGGCGAAGGAGGGGAACTGCCCGGCAAAAAAGTGAATAAAATTATTGCCGCGACCCGCCATTCAACACCGGGTGTCGGGTTGATCAGTCCGCCGCCTCATCATGATATCTATTCGATCGAAGATTTGGCCCAACTGATTTTCGATTTGAAGAACGCGAACCCGTCCGCAAGAGTTTCTGTCAAACTTGTTTCGGAAGTCGGTGTCGGAACGATTGCCTCTGGTGTTGCCAAGGGGCATGCAGATAATATCCTCATTTCCGGCGATAACGGCGGAACCGGTGCCTCGCCACTGACGAGTATCAAGCACGCCGGACTTCCCTGGGAGTTGGGAATTGCGGAAACCCACAAAACGCTGGTGATGAATGATCTTCGCAGCCGCGTTCGATTGCAAACCGATGGACAACTGAAAACCGGGCGGGATGTCGCGATTGCGTGCTTGCTCGGAGCGGAAGAATTCGGTTTCGCGACCGCACCGTTGATCGCACTTGGCTGTATCATGATGCGGAAGTGTCATCTCAATACGTGTCCAGTCGGGATTGCGACACAGGATCCGGAATTACGGGCGAAGTTTTCCGGTACGCCGGACGATCTGGTCAACTATCTGTATATGGTGGCCGAAGACACCCGCAGGCATATGGCGCAGTTGGGATTCCGTACGATTGACGAGATGTGCGGCCAGAGTGATCGACTCGAATTCAACGACGAAATCGACCATTGGAAGGCGAAGCACCTTGATCTTTCCCCGGTTTTGGCGATGCCGAAATCACCCTATCAGGATGCGGGAACGTACTGCGACCGGGATCAGAATCATGGTCTGCAGGATTCGGTTGACCAGATGGTTCTCATTCCTGAATGTCAAGCTGCGATTGAGAACGGGCAGCCGGTGCGTTTGGAAATGGAGATTCAAAATGTCGATCGTGCATTCGGCACCACGCTCAGTCATGAGGTTTCCAAAAAATGGGGGCCGAACGGCTTGCCGGAAGATTCGATTTACATCAAATGCAAGGGTTCCGCCGGGCAATCGCTCGGTGCGTGGATGACATCCGGCATCACAATCGAAGTCGAGGGAGACGCCAACGATTACGTCGGCAAAGGGCTGTGCGGCGGGCGTATCATCATCACCCCACCTGCTGAATCGACATTCAAACCGACAGAAAACATTATCGCGGGCAATGTCTGTCTCTATGGGGCGACTTCCGGCGAACTGTATCTGCACGGGATGGCTGCAGAACGTTTC
>JALWSL010000720.1 GCA_027080405.1 Planctomycetaceae bacterium | reverse complement strand
TTTTATCATAAGTCGCGGCAGGTATGGATTCGGTCAATCGCGGTTTCCCTTCCGTCAGCGTTCCCGTCTTGTCGACAACGACGACATCCACCTTTTTCATTGTTTCCAGCACTTCAGCGTTTTTGATGAGCACACCTTCTTTTGCACCGCGGCCCACTCCCACCATAATCGACATGGGCGTCGCCAACCCCAATGCACATGGGCAGGCGATTATCAGAACAGCCACCGAATTGACCAATGCGTGAGCCAACCGCGGCTCGGGACCAATCAACGCCCAAACGATAAAAGTGAGAACGGAAGAAAGCAGGACAGCAGGGACAAACCAGGAAGCGGCCACATCGGCCAGACGTTGTATCGGAGCCTGACTTCTCTGGGCATCGGCAACCATCCGCACAATACGGGAAAGCATCGTCTCGCTACCGACATGCATGGCCTGCATCACAAACGAACCGGTTTGATTCACCGTACCACCAATCACTTCGTCCTGAACATTCTTTTCAACGGGAATCGGCTCGCCGGTAATCATCGATTCATCAACCATACTGCGTCCCTCGATGATGACACCATCCAGAGGGACTTTTTCTCCGGGACGAACACGTAAATACTCTCCCTTGTCCACCTGTTCGAGCGGAACATCGACTTCAACGCCATCCCGCAATACATGCGCAATCGGTGGCGCAAGTGAAAGCAGTTCCCGAATCGCTCCGCTGGTTCGCCGTCTGGCTCTCAGTTCAAGCACTTGCCCCAGCAGAACAAGCACAATAATCACCGCAGCCGCCTCAAAGTAAACTTCAGGCTGCCCGTTGACCAGAAATGATTCGGGAAGAAAACGGGGAAAGAAAAATGCAAAAACACTGTAAAAATAGGCGGCCCCCGTTCCCAACGCAACCAGGGTAAACATGTTGAAGTTCCGGCCGGGAATGCTCTGCCAGCCACGCAAAAAGAATGGCCAACCCGCCCAAAGAACAACCGGCGTACTGAGAATCAACTGAATCGACTGCGATGTCCGGCTCGACAGATACTGCTCAAAAGCGGGAATAATCATCGGGGCCATCGCCAACAGCAGAACGGGCAATCCGAGCACAAGACCGACCCAGAATCTGCGAGACATATCATTCAGCTCGTCATCCTCATCGTCTTCACCTGAAAGAACCGTTAACGGCTCCAACGCCATACCACATTTGGGACAATTCCCGGGATAATCCTGTTTGATTTCCGGATGCATCGGACAGGTGTAAACTGTCTTCTCCTCCTGTGAAAATGTTCCCTTTTCCAACGCCATGCCACACTTGGGACAGTTGCCGGGGTGATCACTGGTAACATCCGGATGCATCGGGCAGAAGTATTCGCCCGTTGAAATCTCCGCTGGAAGGCGGGCTTCCGTTTTGCCCCCATCAGCCCCATGATGACAGCACCCCGGCTCGAGCATCACACCAGCTTCATCCCGATCACGTTCTGTTTGCTCATGCTTTTTTTCCGCAAGGAATTTCTGCAAACAGTTCTCACTGCAAAAGTAACAGGTTTTGCCATCACGTTCCGCGATGAAAGTGGTTGACTCGTCAACCTGCATTCCACATACCGGATCAATTGCCATGAGATCATCTTTCGTATCGGGCTTCAAAAAGAAATCACACACATGAATAACCTGCTCCCCGCGATCATAACCAGTGGGCAACCAGTACGGTCTTTCCAGGCCCCAACAAACAGCCATCCTCTCTGAACAGCGGAGAATCATAACAGTTACCGCACGTCTGTTAGATGCTCGAATTCAGGAAATCTTCACGACCAAAGCAGAAAGCATACAGCGCGCCAAATTCGTCAGCGGGCAATAAAAAAGCCCGACTCTCCCCTAAAACAGGAAAGTCAGGCTTTTTGAACAAGTGCTGACCATTCAGAATATGACCAGCGTCAAACTCTCAAATTAAAAACAGGCGTTAATCACCGTTTTTCACTTGCGAAATGCCAAACACGACGCATCAATTACTGCTTGCAGTGCTATTTGAAATTTCGCTTTTTCTGTGAAGCTTGCCTCAAGACGCTTTGTGTCCTCAAGGCTCGCTGCAACTGTTCCTGCATCGATTCTACCGACTTGTACCCGACAATTTTCCCCAACAGATCAGCTTCGGGGCTCAACACAACGGTACAGGGGAGCGATTTCACTCCCAGGATTTTCCCAACCTTTTTCTCTTTGTCCAGATCCAGATGCACCGGTACAAAATTCCGGGAAATATACTGAGCCATACGGGGATCGGTCAGCGTCTCCTTTTCCAGCTTCTTGCAGAATTTACACCAGGAGGCCCCAAAGACAATCAGCATCGGTTTTCCCTCATTGATCGCCGTTTGATGTGCCTTTTGCATATCCCGATGCCACACTTTCTCACTCAAAATGGAGTGGTCGCCGGCAGCAGTCAGCGAAGGGCTCAATGCCAGGACTGCACACAATACCAAAACAATTCTACACATGGTCATTCCCTTTTTCCGCATTTGTGAAGCAGAACTCGAACGCTTTCACAACTGGTGTTAGATCGAATAGCGATGTTTCACTCGAGAACCGACCGATCTCTTGTGCAATCATCAAACAGTTTGTTGACTTTTGGATCCCGGCGACCATCAGAAAGCAGCCGTGTCGGGTCGTTCTGCAGCAACACACCGCAGCAGAACAGGTCACGCTCAGGTCTCCGAAGCAGAAAAAACTCCTGAATCAAACCGCCCCAAACAGTATCTTCACTACTTGACGGCCTTATCTGAGCGCCCCGGCTGCCCCGTTTGCGCGTCATCGACAATGACGCCCCCTGTCAACTGATATCGGAAAACGCTATCGTGCAACTTGTGAGGATTTTACCGTTTTTACCGGCCATAACGGTATCTGGGGG
>JALWSL010000719.1 GCA_027080405.1 Planctomycetaceae bacterium | reverse complement strand
GGGCATTATTGATCCGGACAGGGAAATTCGTATTCGATTCGCGAGGAGTCGCACCCGCCGACGGCCAAGTGGCCGGGCAACAGAAATAATCAACAGCCGATCGGCTCGAAACTGAAGCCTCCTTTCTTTCTTTTATCCAACATCCAGAAGCATCTGAGCACATAGCACACACATGTGGGACGTGCTCCTGTTCAGCCTGTTTATGAAATATCAGAAGGAATGGATGGTCAGACTAAAACCGTTTTCTGTGACAGATAGTCTTTCAGACAGGTAGGCTCGTCGTCATCGCTCAGCTCGCCAAACTGACTCTCTGCAACAACCGTTTCAACCGAAGAACCAGTCAGACTTTCTTCGGCTACGGCTGCGTTCTCCAGGCTTCGCGATTTTGAACTGATCGGGGCATCGTAATTCCGCGAAAGAGCCTCATCCAGCTCACCACGCATCACCCGAACATCATTGGGAGCATCGATACCTATTTTGACTGAACCGGGACTGGTTCGAATAATTTTGATCACAATGTTGTCACCAATTTGGATCAGTTGCGATTTTTTTCGTGTGAGGACTAACATGTCTCGTCTCCTTTTTTGGTGTACAAAACAGCCGTCTCCTAAAACTGCCGTCTTGTTTCTTCCTGTAAAAAAATTAAGTCTCTCGTCATTTTGTGGTGCTGGTTAAGCACTGAAAAAATGAGAAGCAGATAGTGTGCCAAAAGGAAAGAAAGTATCGAACCAACACACATAAGATTAACGTATCCCTTTTCAGAAATAGGGGTTATGGATTATTCCATTTTCTTTTTTCCTGTTTCTCTGATCCTTGACCGTGTAGGCTTTACAATGATATTCCTCCGGAAATTGCAGAATTGGGAATGATCTGAAAAGTTTTCCGCTGATCGATCACGGCATCGGAGCGTTTCACCGGTTGCACTTTGTTTTCCCGTGCCCACCCTTGATCGCCCCGGAGATTTATGGGAACGTGGACTTGATAAATCTCTCGAACTTCTTACACTGTTGTGCTTTACTGCAGATCGATCGGCGGATTCCGCCGGGATGCCCTTATAAACAAGAGACTTCAAACCAATGAGTACACATAAAAAAGCCAAACGAGCCAAGCGGGAAAAGCTGATTGCTTTGTACGGGGATAACAAACCCAAAAAGGGAAACTCTCTTTCCCAGCGTGGTAAACCGAAATATCTGGGTGGTAACGGTCGTAAAACGACCGGGATTACGCGCCGTTATTTCCGCAAGAATTTGCAAAAAATTCGGGTGATGGAAGATGGCAAAGTTGTTCGCCGATGGGTGCCCGTCAGTATGATTCGTGCCGGTCTGATCCAAAAACCGGTCGTTCGCGAACCTTTCACATTGCCGGAACTCGAAGGCGAATCGTAACCTCCCGGCAAAGTCTGTGGCGCGGGGTTGTGGCGTGGTCTCCCCCCTTTTGCCGTCATACTCAGTGCTTTTCGCTCATCTGCAACGGCGGATCTCATCTGCCAAAGGCGTTTTCGCATGGCTGATCTCGGTTTGAATGACGTCAAAAAAGTGGCTCAACTGGCAAACCTGGAACTCTCAGAATCAGAGTTACAGGAGATGTCGAGCCACTTGGGTCGTGTTCTTGAATATGTTGAGGTTCTCAATCAGGTCGACACCGAACAGGTCGAACCACTTGCCCACCCAATCGAAGTGCTCAATGTTTTCCGGGATGATGAGCTGACTGAAATGCTGACTCGGGAAGAGGCGCTGAAGAATGCCCCTGAGACCGATGGAAAGTATTTTGTTGTCCCTGCCATTCTTGATTCAGGTGAACAATAAGTCTCTCTGCAGAACCGGTTTCCATTCAAAAAGACTTGACGGCAGAACAACTGTTACCGGAGAAAGGCATAACGGGAACGTGGGGAGAATGGAATCGGGCCGGGAACATTACCTCGGGTGATGCGCATCCGGTCTAGCCGTCGATCGCTGCTTTGCTCCACGCCTGCTACTGCGATACCTTTTTGATCTGTATGTTGGGGACAAACTCATGAGCCGGGTGAAAATCAACCAGCGGCCACCTGGATGGCAGCAGACTTTTGCGGTGCTTCTCTGCCTGCTCGTTATCGGTTCGTTTGTCCAAGCTGCACCATTTCCCGGTGAACAGGGTGAAGCGGTCATCAAGCGGGCGGTTGTGCGAGCCTCTTCGAGCATTGTCAAGATCGAAACAATCGGCGGTCTGGATCTTCTCGATGGCCAATTAATAAACACGGGGCCTACGACTGGTGTCATCGTTTCTGATGACGGTTAC
The DNA here is from genome assembly GCA_027080405.1 of Planctomycetaceae bacterium. Classification (GTDB taxonomy): domain Bacteria; phylum Planctomycetota; class Planctomycetia; order Planctomycetales; family Planctomycetaceae; genus Rubinisphaera. The sequence continues at coordinate 600 of JALWSL010000719.1, read as the reverse complement.
ATTATCACCAGTTCGTTCAATTTCGCAGCGAAACCTGCTTCAATTCTGGTGACACTCCCCGAAAGCAACAAACGGATTCCCGCAGTTGTGGTCGCCCGGGATCATCTGAAAAAACTGACACTGCTGAAAGTATCTGCTGAGAATCTTGTCCCGGCCAAACCGGTCGACGTAAAAGAGATTCGTGTCGGCCAATGGGCGATCGCGCTGGGAAGAACCTATAATTCTCCGTTGCCAAATATCTCGTTGGGTCTTATCAGCGCGTTGGGGCGAATTGATGGAAAAGCCTTGCAAACCGATGCCAAAGTTTCTCCTGCGAATTACGGGGGACCGCTTGTCGATATTCATGGCAATGTGATGGGGATTCTCGTCCCGCTTTCACCGACGGGAAAAGGGCTGACCGAAGGCGTCAACTGGTACGATTCGGGGATCGGTTTCGCTATTCCGTTGCAGGATGTGTTCGCTTCTCTGGATCGACTAAAAACCGGGACGGATTTGAAAGCGGGATTGTTGGGCGTCAGTTTCGGAACAACACCCCCGTTTCTGGCCGAGCCTGTTCTTCAGGAAATTCGCCCCAATTCTCCCGCTGCCGAAGCGGGTTTG
>JALWSL010000718.1 GCA_027080405.1 Planctomycetaceae bacterium | reverse complement strand
CAAGCAGAGCGGGCACTTCAGCAGCAGGAATGGAATGAAGCGACGGAACAGTTCCAACTGGCAGCTGAAGCTGTCGAACAATTGGGACGTCAGGATCAACTAGCCCGGAAGGTGATTCAGAAAAATCGGGAGCTACAGGCGATTGACGGTCTTTGTGCGCTTCCTGTGGATGATATCATTCGGTCTGCAAGCGGTCAGGCGAAGAGGACATTAAGCTGGCAAACCGAATTCAAAACAATGGTTCAGAATCGTTGGTTCGTGATGGAATCCTGGGTTACGCTGGATGCCACGGAAGACCGATCGGAGGCGATTCTATCCTTCCCCTTGCCTGTGGGGGAGCAGAAGGTGACCATTGTCTGGCCGGCTGATCTGTTTCGTGATTTCGATTCACAGGGGGAGCTGCATGTTTTGTGTGCAGGTCAAATCGAATCGATTGAACGGACCGACTCACCACGATTCGATTGGGTGGTGAAAATGCGACCGGATTCTGCGTTTTTGTGGTGCTTTGAGGAGACTCTCGATCCGCTTGGTTTTGAGCTCGATTCACCCTGGCTTCCGCAGGATTCATTACGGGCCGTGCTGGAACGACAGCGACTAATGTTGGATTTCGATAACGGGGAGGATGAATGAGACTCGTTCTTTTGGCGATCTGTTCCGTTTTCTTTGTCCTGTTCGGGTCAGTTTGCGTGGCACAAACACGGGAAATGTCTATTCCGGAGTTTGTCGCTGCGGAGGATGAATGGGAATCGATGATTGGAAAACCACTTCGCATTGAGGGACGATATTCCGCATTTTCTCCCACCGCCATGCGATTCCAAAAGTGTGATCTGAAATTTTCACTGCCGCCCAATCCGGTTCCTCCAAAAGGACGTAGCAGGAATATTGAGGTTAATGGGACGCTGAAAAAAGAAAAAAACAAGCTTGTCTTTCAAGTGACCAGATTTCGTCTGCTTTCCAATGATGAAGATTATTTTCTGAACAAGAAAAAAATGCTTCCCCGAAACGATCCTGCCCCTTGGTATGCACTAGGCAATAAGGCAATGAAACGGGGACGGTTTTACGCAGATCGTTTTCTCCTGAAACTCGGGACGGAACTGCTGACGAAAGGGCTGGCAATAGAGAAGGAACAGCACAAGCCGTCTGATGCGGAATTTCTCTCCCGATTGGCTGTCAAGGCGGCTCAGTTGAATCTTCCTGAACGTGTCCAGCTTTCTCTGCGCTTCGAATCGTTGCAGTTGAAAATGAAGGATGCCTTGAAATCCGAAAAATCGGATTTGACATCATTGAGAAAGCAAATTGAAAAGGAGTTGCCGGGAAGTTCCATTGTGTTGACATCCCTGCAGGGAACTCTTTTTGATCGGTTTCGACAATCACCAGTTACTACCTTTCAAAGTGCGACGGATCACGCTCGCAGGCAATTGAGTCGCTTGTTCTATCTGCAGGTTCTTCGAGAGGAGTATCGCAGGCGATTGAAAAACCACGAAGGAGAAGGAGATATACTCGCCGGGGAGTATTTGAAAATTGCTCCGGACGATCCGGCGACGGCTCAATCCTTTAGACAGGCAGCGATATCCTATCGACTGAAAAATATTACTTCTGCTCGAAGAAATGAAGTGTTGCAGCTCGCTCAGGATTTGCGCTCCCAGAATAAACCGGAGATGGCCTTGACCGCTTTGAGAACATGGCTGGATGACCACGCCTCCCGACTCGAAAAGGCAGGCCCCTCAGACTATGTGAGTACCGCAATTGACTACGAACAATGGTTTTCTGACCAACGCAGAGCGGAAGAAATTCTGCTCTTGGGAATTCAACGTTTTCCCGAAGATAAAGAACTGCGTGCGCAACTGAAGCAGAGGGGCTTTGTCGAGAAGGATAAACAGTGGATCTCCCGAAAAAAGATTCCCCGCACGATGTTGAATAAAATCCAGGAAGCAGTCCAGGCAGGCCGAATTATCAAGGGGATGTCGCGCGAGCAGGTTGCCGGTTCACTGGGAGCCCCCAAATCGGTCACACGAATCGCTTCCGCCACACAGACCGTTCTCATCTGGAATTATCCCGATGCTGATTTGGCTATTCAATTCAGCCAACGGCCGGAAAAGCCGGGTTATATTGTCGTGGCTGTGAAAGACCTGTCAAAAAAGTAGGAAAGATATCAACAGGAAACCAACTGCAGGCAAGTTGGACAGACCACGAGTTTGCGCAGAAGATGTTTGTTTGTAGAAGTCGGGAGTGTGCAGAACTCGCGTGCCATCTGTTTACAAAACGAATCATCTGCCCAATCAGTCTGTAAAACCAATATCTGTAATATCCATGATTAAAGAATTCCCATGGTTAATAGTTTGCGAACAGCTCGCCTGTTTTGGAGAATATCAGCTCGGTTTTGGTTATCAGAATGAACCAGCCGTGCTGGACTTGCAATGATGGACTTCGATTCCTGTACTTTGCCCACTGTAATAAAGGAAGGTTGGAAAGATGCGCTGGAGTGTCGCGGTTCTTGTTTCGTCAGTTGTTGTCTATTTGTGGGGATTCTTTTTCTATGGTCTCAGCGGGATACCGGAGCGGACGATTCTTGAAATCAAGGAGGAGGCTCAGGTCAGCCAGCAGTTGAAAGAGCATTTTCCCGATAACGGCGTCTATTTTCTCCCTTCCCCGATTCATGATGAGAAGAAACTTCAGGAGCTTTATAAAAAGGGACCGGTCGCGATTGTTCACATGACAAGCGTCGACGGACGGGAGATGATGGACCCCGGTATTCTCATTTCCGGCCAGGGCAATCGCATGAAATTATGCTGGATTTGCCGTTAAATATTGCAATAATTTTTTGAAACTCCAACTCGCTTTACGTCGTTTCAGTCTCATGCTCAGTTTTTCGCTTCTGTCC
>JALWSL010000717.1 GCA_027080405.1 Planctomycetaceae bacterium | reverse complement strand
GTACAAAAACGGATGTCGCCGGTTTCAGACTTGTTGATCCCCTCTATGGTATCGCGCTTCTCCAGATTGAAGCACCGGGTAAAGGCTTGAAGCCTCTTGCCCTGGGCGATGTACTTCCGGGGCAGGGGGACGCGGTTGTTGCCTTCTCGGCTTCACGAAATTCCCAATCTTCAGCGGTTCAAGGGAAGATTTCAGATGTTTTCGATCAAAACCAGATGCGGGCGCAAGTAGGGATCGGTATGAGAGGAACCTGGTTGCAAAGTTCTGTGCCGATTTCTCCGGGAGCGAGTGGCAGTCCTCTGGTCAATTCGCGTGGTCAGGTCGTCGGAATGAACACACTGCAAGCTGCTATCGGAAAAGACTTGAATTATGCTGTTTCCTCGCAGGATCTGCTTGCATTTGCCAAGGCGGGTAGTGGAAAAAAAGTCGAAAAACTCGACTCCAAGGGAGTACCCACGGTCGATAAAAGCCTGAAGCGGCTGGCTGCGAAGGATATTCAGGGATCGGACAGGGCGAATGAACTGTTGGCGAAGGTTCCCCGGATTCACGTTCAACTGGTATATGATCAGGCAAAGCTGGATCCGAAATCGTTGCTGAAAAACGGGTTCCTGGCGTATGCAAAACGGAATATTGAAAAGTTGGATATCCCTGTCTCTGCAGAGGCACCGAAAGGGAACGATCCCGTGCTGTTTGTCACGCTGAGAAGCAAGCCTTCGCGGAAAACGGATCCCGATCGGCAAACGATGTTCGCCAACGCTTTTCTGATCATGAAGGATCCTGAAAGTGGTTCCGCGGACAACTTTGTCAAAGTCTGGTCCGTGACTGATTATGAACTGGGAACGGTTTCTGTCCGTGGGCTCTCTCAGGGCTTCATTCCCAAATCATTTGCTCCGAAAGTCTCCAGCTTTTACAACAAATTCAAGAGTGGTTATTCAAAGGCCGGTCGATTGCTGAAAACGAAAAAGGGATGATCAGGTTTTCCTGATCGGGTTTCGTTATCGGTTTTTGATTGGATATGGGGAGAGAGGATGTTTCGGCCAGATGACAATACTTCAGGCACACGGGAAGTTTCGCATCGGTTCGGAAGCGGGTTTTCCGGTTTTGTTCCCGATTCGGATCTGGTTCAGGTTGGCTCCCGACGCTGGTGCTTGAAAGTCGGTCTTGCTGGAATGGCGGGGCTTTCGACCGCGGCTTTTTTGCGAAAGCAGACAGAGGCAGCCGAAGCCCGTTCCAGTCATGTCCAGGCGAAGTCTGTCATTCTGATCTGGCTTTCGGGTGGGCCGAGCCAGCTTGATACATGGGACTTGAAGCCACAGGCTCCCAGAGAAATTCGAGGGCCTTTTGCGCCGATCTCGACTTCAGTTGCCGGGATCGAAATTTGCGAGCATCTTCCGAAACAGGCGGCCATGATGGAGAAGTTTGCCATCATCCGCTCGATGGATGCCACGGCCAGTAATCACACCCCCACGACATTTCAGGCAGCAAATCCGAAATCTCGACGGACGAATGATAATCGTGATGGCGGAGGATATCCATCCATGGGCTCGGTCGCTGCGAAGTTCCGTGGCCCCAATGTCCCCGGGATGCCCGCCTATGTCGCCCTGGCCGACAGTATGGTCTCCGATATTTACGGCGCAGGATTGCTTGGTCATCGCTATGAGCCTCTTGATGGAGTGAAATCCGCCGGGAAATTCGGGATGCCTCAGGGAATTGCAGTTCCCCGGTTGAGTGATCGTAACGATTTACGAGCCAAACTGGATCGGCTGAAAAGGCAGGCCGACAGCTCTCCCGGTCTTCTCCTTCAGGATCGTTATGTCCAACAGGCGTATGATATGGTTCTTTCCGGGAAGGTTTCCAAAGCGTTTGATCTGAGTCAGGAATCGCAGGAAACGCGGGATAAATACGGCAGACACTCTCTGGGAGAAAAAACCCTTTTGGCGAGAAGGTTGGTAGAAGCCGGGGTAACGTTTATCACGCTGAGCGATGCGTGGGGCCATTGGGATCATCATGGAGACGAGGTGAGGTGGGGAGGAATTGTGAAAGGCCTGAAGCCGATGCTGCCCCGGTTCGATCATGGGATTGCCACTCTACTTGATGATTTGGACGAACGCGGCTTGCTGGATTCAACACTGGTTCTTGTTCTGGGAGAGTTCGGACGTGGCCCGGTTCTAACGAAGACAAACGGGCGTGGGCATTGGACGCCAGTTATGTCGATGCTTGTAGCTGGTGCAGGCGTTCCCGGTGGTCAGGTAATTGGCGCAACCGACAGGCGAGGCGGTTCGATCGAGAAACGCCGACTGGGACCTGGTGATCTCGGTGCGACGGTCTTCAAAAAACTCGGGATCGATCCCTACAGCACCTGGATGAGTCCCAGTGGACGACCAACTCCCCTGGTTGATGGCCCGGCCGGGCCAATTCCGGAACTGGGCTGAGCCTCGTACTGGCGCAGAAAACGGCGGCGCGGAAAACAGCGTTGCAGAAAGCTGTGGGGCAGAAAATGCGTGTTCTAGGGGTGTGGCGTCTCGAAACAGCGGGACAGACTCTGCTCTCCTTCTTGTGAACGACATTCTGTGAATGACGTTGCTGTTCGTTCGGGGACTCTGATCGGTGTTCGATTATCGTAATTCGTATGCACATTGTTGTGTCGCTTCATGCTGAATGGATCGCGTGAATTGACCGGTTCCGGCACGAAATCGAATGCGGCGTGGCCCGGTGGCGATCCTGTCCATCTGTAGGGAGCAGCCTGTTTGATGCATCAATTTGAAGAGGCTCCCTTTCCCTCCAGATCGAACTGGCTACAATAGTCTTGCGAGGGGCCGCGAGTTAATCTGTTGAGCGGCCTGGTTGGTTTGCCGTTTTTTTTTTTTCGAGGTTGAGGGTT
>JALWSL010000716.1 GCA_027080405.1 Planctomycetaceae bacterium | reverse complement strand
GTGTGGGGCCGTGTGGACTGTTGACAAGGATTCTTTCAGGCGAACTCCAAGTGATACCGCCGTCGACAGAACGGAGAAACCAGGGGCCAGTTTGCGCTTGCCCGTCCTGGGCGGATAGTCGATCTCGAGCAGATTGCCAACGTCTCAATTTATCAGCCGGCCACGCACCGGGTTGTCCCGCTTGACGCTTTTCAGCCGCTGCCAGTGAAGGCTCGTAAGCCAGCGATTCGAACGTGGTGACAATCAAGGTTCCCTTGTCTGTTTCCAGAATACCGGCATCACGATCGTCAACAGCACTGTCCAGAAGAACTCGTGGCCACGACCAGGTTCGTCCCTCATCGTTTGAGACCATCGTTTCAACACGGCCAAACGGACAGACGTGTGCCTCCCGTCCACCAGACCAGACAACTCGCAACTGGCCATTCTTTCGACGCGTAACAGTAGGCCAACCGCAATACAGATCGGGCTGGGGAGTGATTACCTCAATCGATTCTACTTTCGCGGAAGGGGCCGCGTGAGCCGTGGAACGTGAGCCAAGGACAACAGCCGCACTTCCGACTGCAACCTGTTTCATCATGTGACGACGTGAAATTTGTAAAGCCATGACAGAGTTCCTTTTGAGGGTGGGAAAGAATCGACGGATAGAACAGTTTCAACTGCTGATTTACCTTATTCTGTTCGAGCTTTGCCTATTCCATTTTTGAACATCAAGGCAGGTCGGTCAGTAGTGATTCCGATGACACCCCAATTAACGAGTTCGCGCGCTTTTTGGGGATCATTGATTGTCCAGACATAGCATCCCAGTCCGGCTGCTGATAATTGTTTGACATCCTGCTCGGTAATTTCGCCACCAAGATCGACGGCGGTTGTATCCAGTTTTTTAGCTGTTGCGATCACCTGTTCAATCGTTGGTGCCTTCCGTTCTCCCGGCTTCTGGTTCTTCTTCAAATAGGAGAGCCAATACGCTTCCAGGTGTGGAAGTTCTTTGCGGACTCCCGCGATGACCTGTTCTGAAAAACAGATAATCGCAGTCTGTTTACAGGGGCGGTTGGCCTTTTGAAGGACACGCTTTAAGGCGGGGATGATTTCCGGCCCGGTTTTAATTTCAATGAACATGCGACCGTTTTTCGGAATCAGGGGAAGAAGTTCACTGAGAAGCGGGATTTTTTCTCCCCGGTATTTTTCATCTTTCCAGGCACCGACATCGAGTTTTTGTAGTTCAGCCCAGGACATTTTTGAAACAGGTTTATCGGGACCGCCGTACCGCTTGGGAGTTTTATCGTGGATGGCGAATACTTTCCCGTCGGTGGATAGATAAACATCCACTTCCACCGCGTTGGCTCCCTGTTCCCAGGCCAATTTGACAGAAGAGATCGTATTCTCCGGGGCGTCGAAAGATGCTCCGCGGTGAGCGATGATTTCCGCACCTTGCACGTGCGTTGCTCCATTGATTGTAAAGACTCCCCATAACAGCAATGTACCAAATGAGTATTTCAGTAATTCCATATCAACACAACTTTCCAAGGTTCAAAAAAGTAAGGTAAACGTGTTCAAACAGCCTGTCCAGGTTCTGTTGCAGGGGTGTTCATGGTGAAGCCAATTTACTGTCCAGCAAGTCAAACAGGGCGTCCAGAGATTGTGGGATCACTTTGGTATTGGAAACCACGGGCATGAAGTTTGTATCGCCGCTCCATCGTGGAACGATGTGCCAATGCAGATGTCCCGGCAATCCTGCGCCCGCAGCGTGACCCAAATTCACGCCGATGTTAAAGCCATCCGGATGAATCGTTTCCCGTAGCAGTGCGACCATTTTGACGATCAACTGTTGGCATTCCATTTGAACCTCCGTAGAGAGAGCCAGCAGATCACCAAGATGCTCCTGCGGTGTTATCAACAGGTGGCCGTTATTGTAGGGATAGCGGTTAAATACAACCATCGCCTTGTCGCCGCGCAGCAAAACCAGATTTTCCCGATCCTTTGAAGGATCATCCAGATGGTAGCGGCACAAAAAGCAGTCTTCCTCTTTCGGTTTTGTTTCAGATTTCTTTTGGTCTGCAGAAGAATCGCCGGCCACATAAGCCAATCGCCAGGGGGCCCAAATTGTTTCCATTGAAATCTTTCCCAATGCGGTAAAAAAATCCATTCCACTTGTAGAATTTGGATGTGGAGTCGGTAGGAACAAACGGCGGCAGTTGTTCAATCAAGTACACGAAATGCTTTTTTCATCGCGGCAGCGGTCTTGGCGACTGCTTCATCGGGGGCAAGCTTCCGCAAAGCCGCATTGAATGGTTCTGCCCGGACAGGTCCATCGTAACCAATTTTATTGAGCGTCTTCAAAAAAGTGGAGAGATCGATCACGCCGGTTTCAGCAGGAAGTTCTCTACTCAAATCCATCTGTTTGTCAACCGGTATTCCCGAGGGAGCATCATTCAAATCGACGGCAACAATATCACGATTGCGAAGTGACTTGAGATCTGCTTCTGTTTCCTGTGCCGTGTACCAATGCCAGCTGTCGAGAACGAAACCGACATTGCAACGATCAATCTCGGCAATCAGATCTCTTGTTTCGGCCATTGTGTGGATGAATGGGAAACGCATGGCCGTCCATGAGGTTTTGGGCCCGACATACTCCAGTCCAAAACGGATACCGTGATCATTCAATACATCAGCAACAAGCCTTAAACGCTTGGCGTGTTGACGAAAGTTCTGCACGTAAGTGAGGCTATCGTGACAAGGCTTTATCCAGGTTCCGATGCGAGTTGCTCCAGCCCGTTGCAAACCCGCTGCCAGTTTCGGAAGAGATTTGAGCTGTTCCCGAAATGTCTGTTCATCGCGACGGAAATCGACGGGAAGACCAGCTGCTCCGAACACAATCTGCTTTTGC
>JALWSL010000715.1 GCA_027080405.1 Planctomycetaceae bacterium | reverse complement strand
ATCTGGCCGGTGTCTGCTGTTCGACCGGCAGCGCCTGTAAAAGCGGTTCGGCGACTCCCTCCCCCGCACTGTTGGCGATGGGAATCGAGCCAGCCGTTGCGATGTCTTCACTACGATTCAGCTTGCATAAAAATCTGACTCTGGATGATATCGACGAAGCGGTACGAATTATTACCGAAGTTGTGAAGCGATTGCGGACAATAAGTGAGAAACAATGAGGGGCAAATGAGTTCCAGACAGATCATTCACGATTTTTTCTCAAACAGACCATTTTTTATGTAGATTCATGCACGGGAATCACGTTTAAGCGTCAGCCGTATTGTTGTTCGGGCCTGAAAAGGAAAAGAATGATGGCGTCTACCAAATTGCTTGCCGGATTGATGGTACTCTCTTTCGGCCTGTCTGCTGTTAATGCCACTGCTGAGGATGGGAAGAAAGAGGAAACTGTCAAGCAGAAAACATTTGTCGGGACCTGGAACAACCGAAAATACAATTCTTCGGGGCCGCTGAAGTGTGTCGCCAGACCGGGCAAAGATGGTAACGTACTTGCCACCTTCACGGGAACATTCAAAGGCGATCCATTCAAATACGATGTTGAATTCCTGGCAAAACCGGGACGGAATCAGACGGATCTCTCCGGGAAAGCCACCATCAGCGGACATATCTACAAGTGGACAGGATCGTTGATCGGTGAGCGTTTACGAGGCCGGTATCTCGGCACGAACGGTTATAACGGCGAGTTTGTTTTGAATGAAATAAAATCGAAATCTCGCCGGTAGTACGCCAACATCCAGTCATCCGGTAACACGACGGGGCTGGAAGAACTCGCGAACGTCAATGACCTCCATCCCTGCCGCACGGGCGGATTCAATCCCAGGGTCGGTATCTTCGTAGGCTCTGCAACGGGTTGGCTCGACACCGATTCGCCTGGCTGCTTCCAGAAAAACATCAGGGGCAGGCTTGGCGTTTTCGACATCGTGGGCGGTAACAATGGCATCGAAACAGTTGCGGATTCCCAAGGCATCGAGAATACCGTGACAGACCTGCGGAATGCCGCCGGTTGCAACAGCCAACGGTATTTTTTTGTGATGTTCACGCACCACCTTAATGACCGGTTCAATTGGTTGAACCGCCTGTATATGTTTTTCAAAGGCGGCTTCTTTCTCCTGGGCCATCTTCTCCGCATCTGCTTCGATGCCCTGCTGTTGGAGCAGATACCGGATGACTTTCAGGCTGGGCCACCCTCCCATGTCGTAAAAGAGTTGCTCGTCGAGTTCCATCTGGTACCGCTCCAGTGTTTCGACCCAAGCCAGATAATGAGAGGGCATCGAATCGGCAAGTGTGCCATCACAATCAAATATTATCGCGTCGTACATGAAGGCTCTTAATCGTTACAGGAATGTCTCTTATCAAAAATATTGGGTGAATCACGGTTCCGGTCGGCTGAACTGGAACAGATCCGGACAGAACAAGGAAGCCTGAGACGACAGCCGAATCTGCGGTTCCTTTCGAATGACCAGTCACGTCCTGTGATTCGCAGCAACGTCCCGCCTTGCCGCGCTGATCGATTTGCCCATCATTCAATCAGTCAGTGTTCCCTTGGAAGATGGAACACCGCTTTGCCGGGGATCATTCGCCAGGGCTGTTCTGAGTGCACGAGCTGTTGCTTTGAAAATCGCTTCGGAAATATGATGACTGTTGCTTCCGTGATGGAGCAGAACGTGCAGGTTCATCAACACGTTGGAGGCAAACGCCCGCCAGAATTCTGATACCAGTTCGGTATCGAACTGCCCGATTTTTTCGGTCGGAAATTCGAAACGATCTTCGAACCAGTATCGACCGCTCAAATCGAGTGCCACGGTCACAAGGGTTTCATCCATCGGCAACGTCATCGAGCCGTAACGGGTGATACCCTGTTTATCGCCCATTGCCTGGTGAATCGCTTTCCCCAGACAGATACCGATATCTTCAACGGTGTGATGCTGATCGACTTCAAGATCTCCTTTTGCATCAACGGAAAGATCAAAAAAGCCGTGTTTGGCGAACAACGTCAGCATGTGATCCAGAAAACCGACACCGGTGCTGATCTCCGTTTTTCCGGAACCGTCCAGATCGATTGTCAATCTGATCTCTGTTTCTGTGGTTTTTCGTTCAATTGTGGCCGTACGAGCCATTTGTTTTCTCCGACTGTCTCAGGAGTGGGAAGTTGCCGTCAGATAGCTTCGACGATTTGATAAAGATTGTAAAGTGATCGCCAGCGATATCTCTTTCCTGGCTCGGTGGAGGATACCGATTTTACCCGTCGTAAGGAATGATTCGTCACGAGAGAACGCCGGATGTACCTCGATCAGCCCTGCACGGCTGGTCTGTTCTGACCGCACGTAACCAAAATGAGATTTTCAAAAGTTTTCGCACCGTTCGAAAATTTAACCGTTAGTAGTACAATGTGGGGCGAAATCGACCTGTCTGTATTCCGGGATGTGGTTCAAAAATGGTCGCCAGAGTTCCCTCGGCTTCGATTTAATGATAGATTCATGGTCGCCGACTCCATTCAGAGACGGTCATCAGTTCCGATTCGATTTCCTTTCCGGCAGGATTGTCATGAGAAATCTGATTTTTCTTTTCGGTTTGTCTCTGTCGTGGAGTGTTCAATTTTGTAGCCCGGTTCAGGCTGAGAAGTTGAACCTGCAGTTGCGATATCGCAAGCCGACCTCCGAAAACTCGGCTCGCTCTCATCGCCAGATCAGGCATGAGGACCGGGCACCGGAGGAGACGGCCATTATCGTCTGTGATGTTTGGGACTACCATCACTGTCTCAATGCCGTTCGGCGACTGAATGAATTTGTCCCGCGGTTGAATCAGGTTCTCGTTCAGGCCCGCGACC
>JALWSL010000714.1 GCA_027080405.1 Planctomycetaceae bacterium | reverse complement strand
CTCGAAAAGTATTCGCTGATCGCGTATTTGTCGCAGCATCGGAATTTATCATCCCTCGCTTCTGCATTCACCCGCTGGACTTGATGTAACAGGATGTAACAAGCCTGACTGTCCTGCTTTCTGGTATCGGTTCCTATGTCGCATCAGCACGTTGTTCTTGTTTCGCTGCCGGGGTTGCGCTGCGTCGATCTCCCGCAGATGCCAACTCTCTCCTCGCTTGCCAAACGCGGAGCATCGCTTCCGCTGGTGCCGAGTTTTCCCTGTGTCACCTGCCCGGTTCAGATCTCTCTTTCGACCGGCGTCACAGCAAACGAGCATGGTATTATCGCCAACGGTATTTACTGGCGCGAGCAACATAAACCGGAATTCTGGACATTCTGGAATGAGATAATTGAAACCCCCCGTATTTGGGATCGCCTGCATGAGCATAACCCGGAATTGACATCAGCCGTCTGGTTTCCGCTGTTGACCAAGGGAACCACTTCCGAATACGCCTGCACTTTCGCGCCAATTCACAATCCCGATGGTTCGGAATCGCTGTGGTGTTATACGAAGCCAACAGAACTGTATGGCGAGTTGCGCGATGAACTGGGGCATTTCCCGTTGAAACATTTTTGGGGGCCGTTGGCAAACATCAAATCGAGTCAATGGATTGTCGACTCGGCTCTCATCGCGGCGAAAAAATACGCTCCCCGGTTTACCTATATTTATCTGCCTCATCTCGATTATGCGGCTCAAAAATTCGGGCCGGACAGTCAGCAGGCCAAACAGGCCGTTATCGATCTGGACGTTGAATTGAAAAGACTGATGGAAGGCTTCCAACAGGCGGGTGTTGAAGATGTCCTCTGGATGTTCGCTGGCGAATATGCTATCACTGAGGTAGATGCCGTTTCTTATCCGAACCGCATTCTGCGGGAAGCGGGATTGCTGAAAGTGACCGAGACCGATGACGGCGAGTTGATCGATTTCGAAAACTCAACCGCCTGGGCGCTGGTCGATCACCAGTTTGCTCATGTTTATGTGCAGGATGCAGGACAGATATCGCATGTGGCGCAGAGACTCAAATCCGATCCGCTGGTCGAACAGGTTTTCCTCGGCGATGAACGAGCAAAAATGAATCTTGATCACCCTCGAAGCGGCGATATTATCATTCTCAGCAAGCCAAACGCCTGGTTCGCCTACTATTACTGGCTGGATGACGCCAACGCCCCCGGTTTTGCGAGAACCGTCGATATCCATCGCAAACCGGGCTACGATCCGTGCGAAATGTTTATCGACATCCCGAGTATGCAAACGCCACTCGATGCCACACTGGTAAAAGGGTCCCACGGCTACCCGGCTGATAGCCCCGAAAGAGAAACCGTTTTCATCGCTTCTGATTCAACAGGTATTGAAAAGGAGCGTTTGAAAGATACCGATATTGCATCTCTTGTTTACAAAAACTTCGGTTTGTGATATGTGATAGTAACGTATCTGTTTTGTTGACAGAGGGGTGGCAGGAGGCTCACCGCTACAGGTTTTGGGTAGAGGGAGAGGTTCGGCCTGTCGAAGGTGCGTCTCGATGCCCCCGGCGGCTAAACAGCGTTCAACAATTCGGAAGTTTGACATAGGATTGAAGGAGTAATCTGATATGCGTATTGCTGTTGCCTGTCTTGTTTCGGCGATTGTTGGTGGAATTGTTTCCGGGATTGTTGTTTCCGTTTCCGAACCGACCGCGCTTGTCGCTCAGGAAAGGCGCGGCCCCGGCTTCCCGCTGCTTCCCATTCTGCCGGATGCTCCGAAAGCCCCCGTCGTCCGGAACCTGAATAAAGAGTGGCTCCAGTCGACTGCACTCACTCCTGACGAACAGGTGAATGTCTTCGTTTATGAAAATGTCAACCGATCTGTGGTGAACATCACAACGCGCAACGTGAAGGTCGATAATTTCTTCCTGCGAGTCGTTCCGGAAGAGGGAACCGGCTCCGGTGTGGTGATCGATCAGGCGGGGCATATCGTGACGAACTATCACGTGATTGAAAATGTTCGGGAGGTCAGCGTTACGCTGTTCAATGGAGAATCGTACGATGCCACCTTCGTCGGTGCCGACCCCATTAACGATATCGCGGTGATCCGCATTGAGGCCCCGGTCGAGTTTCTCAAGCCGGTCCGCATGGGAGATTCGACTCCGTTAAAGGTCGGCATGAATGTCTACGCCATCGGGAACCCGTTCGGATTGGAACGGACGTTGACCACGGGTATCATCTCGTCGTTGAACCGTTCGCTGCAAATTCATCGGGACCGCACAATCAAATCGATTATTCAAATTGATGCAGCGGTGAATCCGGGTAATTCCGGGGGGCCATTACTCGATTCGCATGGAAGACTGATCGGTATCAATACTGCGATTTATTCCAAAACGGGACAAAGTTCGGGGGTTGGTTTCGCGATCCCGGTGAATCTGATCAAGCGAGTCGTTCCCCAGTTGATCCAACACGGGCGTGTTGAACGGGCGGAGATCGGAATTTCACGTGTTTACGAAACGGAAAAAGGTCTGCTCATTGCCAAATTGAGTCCGGGCGGAGCCGCCGAGGCAGCCGGACTGAAGGGACCACAAGTGATGCGTCAACGCCGCGGCCCCTTCATTATCGAACGGATGGATCGCTCGGCAGCCGATCTGATTGTTGCACTCGATGGAAAACCGATTACCTCTGCGGAAGATTTTCGCGACGAGATCGAAGCCCACAAACCGGGTGATACCGTTGTGCTGACCATCGTCAGAGCCGGCAAAGAACTCCGCATTCCGGTCACTCTGGGTGGTAGCAAACCACTGGGCCTTCGGAAATAGGGACTTCGCCAGGCTACTCCCGGCAGAAAGAATCTGACAGACACTGAGCTTGGCCCGCCGACATGT
>JALWSL010000713.1 GCA_027080405.1 Planctomycetaceae bacterium | reverse complement strand
ATCCGGGACTAATCGCCGCGTTCCAGAAAGCGGGAAAACTGGATCCCGTCGGCAAAGAGATGAGCCCCGAAGAACTAAAAAAACTGGTGGCCGATGTCATCAAACTGGGTAACATCAAGCGGGGCGAAGCAATCTACCGAAGAGACAATCTGCTTTGCATGAAGTGTCATTCGATTGGCGGAGCCGGCGGAAAAGTGGGGCCGGATTTAAGCAGCATCGGTGCGAGTGCGCCGGTTGATTACTTGATTAAATCGCTGATTCTGCCCAGTGATAAAATCAAGGAAGGGTATCACAGCGTTCAGGTGGTGACCGTTGATGGCTTGGTGAAATCCGGTGTTCCGTTGATCAGAAATGAACAGGAAATTCAGATTCGCGATGCAGAAGGTAAAGTCGAAACCATTTCGATGGATGATGTTGAATTCATCAAAAATTCGACCGTTTCGCTGATGCCTGCGGATTTGACCAGCAAACTGCGACGGGATGAATTAATCGATCTTGTCCGATTTTTGTCCGCTTTGGGAAAAACGGGTGAACTTGTCGTTCCGAAACAGCGTTACGTAAGAACTTGGCAGGTAGTCGTGATACCTGAAGGGAAGCTGCAGGCGATCAATGATGCGATTCGGCATCACGGAATGGAGTACGCAACCGGTGATGATCCGCTCATTCCCTGGAAAACGGCTTACAGCCTGGTTGACGGTTCATTTCCGATCGCGAACCTGGCGCCAACACGTGACATAGCGCATCAGTCAGAAAAATTGATGCGGTTTGAAATTGATGTCGTTAGTGCAGGAAAAATCGGACTGAAAATTGAAGACCCGCGTGCATTGAGAATTTGGGTTGATAGAAAAGAACGGAAGATGGGCAAGCAAATAGAACTTGATCTTCCCAAAGGGAGGCATCGGGTGATGATCTCTGCCAAAAATATCGAAAGAGGGAATGCGCCGGTCAAAATTGAATTGATTGATCTTCCCGGTTCGAAGGGGCAGGCAAGTTTGGTCAATTGAAACGGGAAAGATTATCGGGATATCGGGAGAAACAGTCATGCAATCTCATGAAATTGATTACGAGATATTTGGCGACGATCTGCAAATCGTCGAAATTGAACTCGACCCCGGCGAGACGGTTATCGCGGAAGCCGGTGCGATGAATTACATGGAAGAAGGGATCACGTATGAAGCCAGGATGGGGGATGGTTCGCAGGCGGAACAGAGTTTCTTTTCCAAGATGATCAGTGCGGGTGCCCGTGCTGTAGCAGGCGAATCGATTTTCTTGACGCATTTTACGAACCATGGTCATGGCAAAAAACGGGTTGCTTTTGCTGCTCCGTATCCGGGACGGATTGTTGCGCTTGATCTGGAAAAAATTGGCGGCTCACTCGTTTGCCAAAAAGATGCGTTTCTCTGTGCGGCTCTTGGAACAAAATTGACGATCGCTTTCCAGAGACGAATTGGAGCCGGTTTCTTTGGCGGTGAAGGATTTATTCTTGAAAAGCTGGTCGGTGACGGAAAAGCGTTCGTCCATGCTGGCGGAACGGTTATCAAAAAGAAACTGCAGGGGGAAACCTTGCGGGTCGATACGGGATGCATAGTCGCGTTCACCGAGGGAATTACATACGACATCCAGCGGGCAGGAAATTTGAAATCGATGTTCTTTGGTGGGGAAGGTCTGTTCCTGGCGACACTTTCCGGACACGGCACGGTTCTGTTGCAATCGCTACCGTTCTCTCGAATGGCGGATCGCATTTTTCAATACGCCCCTTCAGCCGGGGGAAGAAGTAGAGGGGAAGGGTCTGTTCTGGGAGGCCTTGGCAACATGTTCGGCGATTGAACGCAAGTGACTGGATGAAATTCGGGAATCAATTCAGTTCGAGGTGACGATGAAAAGGAATATCAACCAATCAGAAGTGGAAACAACACCGTCCTGGCATTCAAAAAGGCGAGGGAAGGTCGGTTGTGGATTGCTTATCCCGCTGTTTCTCGGCCTTATTTTCGGCGTCGTCGGTTTCTGTATCATGTTTTTCGCGGGATGGCCGGTTTTGCAGAAGGCAAAAGCGAGTGTTGATTGGCCAACTACGAAAGGAGTGGTTGTTTCCGCGGAGGTCATTCGCAATCGAAGTGATGATGGCGTTACTTACCGACCGGAAGTGCTGTTTGAATATACCGTCGATGGGGAAAAGTATCAGCAGAATCACATCCGCTACGATGGCGATGTTTCGACCAGCAGCATCACCTATTCAAACAAGATGGTCAGGAAATACAAACCCGGAACAGAAGTGGTGGTTCACTACGATCCCGCCGAACCAACCGAAGCGGTGCTGGAGCCGGGAACAACCTGGTCCAGTTATTTTCTGATCGGTTTTGGAGCAATCTTCTTTCTCGTTGGAGCCGCGATGTTTCTGGGTACCGGGGGATACCTTCTGTTCGGTCTGCTTCTTGCAGGAGGGGCAGCCAGTGGAGTCATCGGAAAGTCGCCCTCCACATCTTCATCATCATCGCAGGGCAGTTTCGAAGACGAGAACCCGTACGCGAACCCCGATTCGTGGGAAGATGACAATTCGTGGGAAGATGATAACCGCGACGATGGCTTTGAAAACGTATGAGATACCGATCTCTGAAACAGGCCGTCGAGGATCTTCGACAGACCGGCCAGTTGCTCGAAATTGAAGAGCCGATCGATCCGCATTTGCAGGCGGCGGAAATACAGCGGCGGGTTTATCAAGCCGAGGGACCTGCGATCCTGTATCGTCATGTAGTCGGTTCATCTTTCCAGAAGGTGAGCAATCTGTTCGGCCCGATTGAGCGAACCCGCTATCTGTTCCGTCACACTCTCAAAGCGGTTCGGCAGTTGGTGGCGATGAAGCTCGATCCTTCGCAGGCGTTCAAACATCCACTCAAATCGTTGAGTTCCCTTCCAACGG
>JALWSL010000712.1 GCA_027080405.1 Planctomycetaceae bacterium | reverse complement strand
CTCCACTAGGCAAAAAATAGTCCCTTTCAAATTGAAAGGGACTTCTGCTCGGTAATGCATTCATTTTCTGCATTCGAGTTTTAGAAATGAATCTGCCACATAACCGCCACAACCGTACCCCTAGGGGGAAAATGGTTGCTAAGACAACCGGTTTTCCGCATTTTCTATTGAGTTATTGCCCGGTACCGCTCATGCTCGGGTTTGTTGCAAAAAAGCAACATATTGGTTTGAGTAACTAATTTCATGATTCGCCTTGCTCGAATCTGAATGATTATCGTTTTTCTTCTTATGCAGGTACCGCCGGATTATGGCTTTTCCCCCTTCTTGGATTGAAGACTTCGTCCATCAACTTTCGTTGTGCCTGTTCCCGCAAGGCGCTCCTTCTCCTTTGGGCTGCCATTATCATTTTGATACCGGCTGTTGGGAAATTGCGATTTTCCCTTCAATGCGAAAGAAACCTTCGGAAAATCAATTTTCCCGTCAAAACCAAAAATCAGAAACATTCCACCCTTCCCCGTTTTCATTCGATATTCAACAAGCGTTGCCGTTGTTTGAAGAATTTCTCGCTGCCAAACGGAAACAGGCAAAAGAGAACGACCCCAGGTTTGCCAATCTATTGACACAAATTTCGTTGGACTTACTGAAATATAATCAAGACGGACCGGCTGAGAAATATCTGCGGGAATGCCTGACGATTCGCGAAAAGGCCATTCCCAATCACTGGCTGACCTCCGATACGAAAAGCCTGTTGGGTGAAGCGTTGGCTGGACAGAAGAAGTTTGAAGAAGCCGAACCATTGCTGATTGCCGGCTACGAAGGATTGAAAAAGCACGAGAAGGAGATCCCCGAGGGAGAAAAAAAACGAATCCCTGAAGCGGCCAGGCGACTGGTCAATCTTTACACTGCCTGGGAAAAACCGGAGGAAGCAGCCAAGTGGCAGAAGATTCTCCAGACAACCAGCAAGCAGGCAATTCCGAATAAAAAGAAAAAATGGGAGTTTTGCCCCCGTTTGAAACGTCACTTACTTTTCAATTCAGGCAATGTTTTGCTCAACACTTTTACGGAATTTGCTGATTGATAAATTGAGATCAATAATGGCATCGAATTTCCCTAAAGTTTGTGGGAACCCTGATGATTGCGGTGCTCCTGTGCTACCAATGGTAAAAGTTTGTGAATGGTGCGAAAACTTTGAAAATCCCATTTTGGTTACGGCTATCAGAATGAATCAGCCGTGCCGGGGGGTAACGTTGGCAACCAAGAGGGGAAGCAGAGCAGTCGCATGAAATTATGCCGGATTTACTGTTAAATCATCGAGCGTGATTGTGCAACACTTGCAAGGGCGGTCAGGCCGCTTGGGGGTATCGCGAGTTCTGTCGGTTTTGCTTTTGCAAAAAGTATCGTACATGCTTCATGAGTTCGGACATGTCTGAGCATCTGTAGTTACGAGTCACGTTGGCGTGAAGATCCTGCCACGTTCGCTTGATCCTGTTGTGATCCGGACAACAGGGCGGCAGGAAGTGGAGAGCAAAACGTTGCTCCGCTTCGGTTGCCAAACTCTCAGCCACGGTCTTGGCGCGGTGTATGGAGTCGTTTTCGAGAATCACGTGGATCTTTCTGGCCTTGGGATAGCGCCGGTGAAGTTTCCAAAGCAGCTCCAGGAGCAGCAGACTGTTCTTGCTCTCTCCCTCCACCCAGATCAGTTCTCCTGTTCAACGTTGCCAATATCAAGGTGTTTGGCGTAATTCGTAAAAACAGCGTTTTCAGAGGTCGAAAGTCCAGGACTTTCCCGCAATAATGGCAAGTCAGACAAGGCAGGAATGTCCACTAATGTTCCAGTGGTACTTAACGTAACCTGTCCAGGACTCATGATTCCAGCCAGAGCAGAGGGGCGGGTAAACAGTGAACTTTTTTCCGGTCGATCTGTCCAGGTTCCTGACTACGTCACTGGCTTCTGTACTGATCGAATTGGGCGATTCAATATGATTCTTGGTATCGATTTGGGAACGACGAATTCTCTTTGTGCTGTTTTTCAGGATGGAAAACCTGTCCTGATCCCGAATGCGCATGGAGATTATTTAACCCCTTCGGTTGTTGGATTACTTGATGATGGGCAGGTTATCGTCGGTGCCGCCGCGAAGGAGTTGCGTGTCACGAAACCGGCACAGACGGCTTCCCGGTTCAAGCGATTAATGGGGACTGAACAGAAGATTCAGGTAGGGGCCCAATCCTTCACTGCTCCTGAACTTTCCAGTCTGGTTTTGAAGTCGCTCAAGGCAGATGCGGAAGCGTATCTGAAGGAAGCCGTTGTCGATGTTGTTATTTCGGTCCCTGCCTACTTCAACGATTATCAACGCCGGGCAACGAAGTTCGCGGGGGAACTGGCGGGGTTGAATGTTCGTCGTATCATCAACGAACCGACCGCAGCGGCACTCACTTACGGTTTTCATGATCGAAATTCGGATAAATCGCTGCTTGTGATCGATTTGGGGGGCGGCACGTTTGATGTCACCGTCATGGAGATTTTCGAGGGAAACCTTGAAATCATTTCTACGGCGGGAGAATCAATTTTAGGAGGTGAAGATTTTACAGATCGTATTGTTTCGAGCATCCTCAAGAAGAAGGAGATCAATTTTGAAGCAGCCGAGCTTAAATATCCTCTGATGGTTGCCCGCCTGTCACAGGAATGTGAACAAGCCAAGCGGGAATTGTCGCAGCAGGAACAGGCGACCATCCGTATTCCTCAACAGGATGGGACTTTCTCGCAGTCTCCTGAAGAAGTCACGATAACGCGGGAAAGCTTCAAACAGGAAACGCAACAACTGCTCGACCGCATTTCCCGCCCGGTTCTGAAAACCTTGCGAGATGCCCGCAAGGGAATTGAAGATGTCGGCGATGTCATTTTTGTTGGTGGAGCAACGCGCGTGTT
>JALWSL010000711.1:3623-11483 GCA_027080405.1 Planctomycetaceae bacterium | reverse complement strand
CTCAGCAGCGAAACCTGTTTCGACCAATTGCGATAACTCTTCGCTGGTTCTTAAAAGTAGCCGTCTATCTTCGACGAATGGAGCCAAAAATTCCGACAGAGTTGCGACATCGTCGCTGCAGGTACGACGAATGGAGACCTGATCCAGAGGGGAGTGTGTCATGACTCAATTCATTTTTCTACGCTGATCGCCCCAGCCGCGACCAGCAAAACATCAGAACGATCAGAAGTTTACCACCAAACCCGGAACTCACCAAGTAGAAAAGCGGTTCCCGCTCCGTCTGTCGATCTCAGCCTTTTCGATTCAGGAAGCACTCCCGTCTGTTCTGCCCGAACGGAACGGATTTCACCACCTCTTTCCTGGTGCGCAGCGCGATACCGTGTCCAATTAATTCCAGTCAAGAATGACCTTCCCGGAATTTCCGGATCGCATCACTTCAAATGCTTTTTCGAATTCGGTGTAATGAAAACGATGTGTGATGACCGGCGAGATATCGAGCCCTCCCTGAATCATCACCGTCATTTTGTACCAGGTTTCGTACATTTCCCGACCGTAAATTCCCTTGATCGTCAACATGTTGAAGACGACTTTGTTCCAGTCGATCGCCATCTCCTTTTCGGGAATGCCGAGCATCGCGATTTTTCCGCCGTGCGACATGTTATCGATCATATCGTGGAACGCCTGCGGATTTCCCGACATTTCCAGGCCGACATCAAACCCTTCCTGCATCCCGAGTTCTTTTTGAATCTCGGCGATTGATCGGCTTCGTACATCAACCACATGAGTTGCGCCCATTTTTTTCGCCAAATCGAGTCGCCACGGATTGATGTCTGTCACAACGACGTACCTGGCCCCGGCATGTTTGGCAACCGCAGCGGCCATACAGCCGATGGGGCCAGCCCCGGTAATGAGCACATCTTCCCCCAGGACGGGGAAAGAAAGGGCGGTATGGACGGCGTTTCCGAAGGGATCGAAAATGGAAGCGACATCGCGATCGATTTGATGATCGTGATGCCAGACGTTCGTCATTGGCAGTGCCAGATACTCGGCGAAGGCCCCCGGACGATTCACGCCGATCCCTTTGGTATCTGCACATAAATGGCGTCGCCCCGCCATGCAATTTCTGCAGCGTCCACAAACAACATGACCTTCCCCACTGACAACGTCCCCAATACGAAAATCGACGACGTTCGATCCGACTTCGACAATCTCGCCAACAAACTCATGCCCGACAACCATCGGTACCGGGATCGTTTTTTGTGCCCATGCATCCCAGTTATAAATATGCACGTCGGTGCCGCATATTCCCGTGCGATCAACGCGGATCAAAACATCGTTAATCCCGATGCCCGGTTTTTCGACATCGACCAGCCACAAGCCTTCCGCGGCCTTACTTTTTGCCAATGCTTTCATCACTCTGCCAACTCTCTCGTCATACCCATTCTTTTGAACCCCAAACAGGAGTTGTTGTTACAAAAATTCGTCGACAGGATAATCCTGACCGTCAAACTGGACAACATCCCCTGCAGAAAGTTTTCGTTTACGCCGGGTATCAATTTCCCCGTTGACAGCCACTTCGCCTGCTTGAATCATAAATTTAGCCTGTCCGCCGGTCTGCACCACTCCGGCCAGTTGCAACAACTGGTCCAATCGCAATTGCCTGGCTGGATCACGGGTCTGTTCGTCAAAGGTTTCAGTGTCTGACACTCTTACCGACTCCCTGGTTCCTTGTTTCTTTCATTTTGCAACTGATTACTTACCACGGATTACAACCGACGGAACAACCAAAGAATAATGCCTGGACATCTTCTTACGAGATATCCAGGCATATTCAATTGTCTCAGCCTCGCCGGTTTGATTGCCTCGCAAGCAATTGCGGGCCAAACCGGTCAAAAACTATATGGGTCGCACATTTTCAGCACGTGGCCCTTTGGGACCGCTTCCTTCTTCGAAAGCAACCGCCTGGCCTTCGTGGAGATCGTCGAAGCGAACTCCCTCAAGGTTAGACATGTGGAAGAACAGATCGCCTCCCCCACTACCAACGTCGATAAATCCAAACCCCTTGTCAGTCAGCTTCTTAATCGTACCTTCTGCCATCTTCTCAACTCTTTCTCAAAAAAAACTAATGCAGCGCTGCTGGACAAAACACTTCCCAGCGATGAGCACCACAGTCACAATAGTGACCATTCGCAAACTGATAGTCAATGCCGAATCGGGGACATTTTCAAACGAAACAAAATTTATTGAAATAGGGAAAAGTGCCGGTTGAGGCTGGATTGCCCTGAAAACATCCCTCACTATAAAGGGAAATTCACACGATTAATGCGGTATATCATGCTTCGTGCTACTAACGGTTAAAGGTTACGAACGGTGCGAAAACTTTTGAAAATCTCATTTTGGTTACGGAGGTCAGTACAGACCAGCCATGCCGGGTACCTGTTTTGCGTGCAGGACAACGGGCCAGATTCACCGTCATTTTACAATTGTAAAGGCTGTTTTTGAGATTTCCCGGAGATTTGGAGGCGTTTTCAGAGCAACCCTGCCCCTAAAAACAGGACATACGGAAACATCAAGCCGCCATTGGGGATCTTCCGGGATATTAACGGGAAAAGAAAGTCGTCACGATGCCACAATATCTTCTTGCCCTGGATCAGGGAACAACTTCCAGCCGGGCCATTCTTTTTGACACCAACGGACACACCGCCGGCACCGATCAACAGGAGTTCCGACAAATTTTTCCCTCGCCGGGGCATGTCGAACACGATCCGGAAGAAATCTGGTCTTCGCAACTCACCGTTGCGCGAAACGTCTTGAAGAATTCACAGGTTCATGCCGATTCAATCGCCGCGATCGGGATTACCAATCAGCGGGAAACGATCGTTCTCTGGGAACGCGAAACCGGGAAAACAATCGGTAATGCAATCGTGTGGCAGTCTCGCATTTCTCACAAAATTTGCGATCGCCTTAAAGAGGAAGGTTTGGAACCGGTCATCCGCGAAAAAACAGGGTTGCTTCTCGACCCCTACTTTTCTGGAACGAAGCTGACCTGGCTGCTGGAAAATGATTCTGACTTGAAATCGCGTGCCGAGAAGGGGGACATTCTTTGCGGGACGATCGATTCCTTTCTCATCTGGAAATTGACGGGAGGGAAATCGCATTTGACAGATGTTTCCAATGCGTCGCGGACGCTGCTATTCGATATCAACACGATGCAGTGGTCCGATGAACTGCTTGAAATTTTCGGTATTCCCCGAGCGATGCTGCCCGACGTCGTCGATTCCAGCGGAGTGATTGCTGAAACGTCTCCGGAAATATTTGGTCGGTCAATTCCGATCGCGGGTGTTGCAGGAGATCAACAGGCCGCCACGTTCGGGCAAATTTGCTTTGAGCCGGGCATGGCCAAAAACACCTACGGCACCGGTTGCTTTATGTTGATGAATATCGGTAACAAACCTCGTGTTTCCGAAAACGGATTGCTGACAACCGTCGGCTGGCGCATCAACGGAGAAACTGTTTACTGTCTGGAGGGCTCCATTTTTATTGCGGGGGCGGTTATTCAGTGGTTGCGCGATGGTCTCGAGATCATCTCTTCCGCAGAACAAACCGAAGCGCTCGCGCGATCCGTCGATGATACCGGCGGCGTTTACTTCGTCCCCGCTTTTGTCGGACTCGGCGCACCATATTGGGATGCTCAGGCCAGAGGATTGATAATCGGCCTGACACGGGGAACGAACCAGGCACATATTACGCGGGCCGCTCTGGAATCGATCGCGTATCAAACTTACGATGTTCTTGATGCGATGAAACGCGATTCCGGGATCGAACTGGCAGAACTGCGTGTCGATGGCGGAGCGACCGCAAATAATTTCCTGATGCAATTTCAGGCAGACATCCTGCAAACGGCAGTTCATCGTCCGACCATCCAGGAGACCACAGCACTCGGGGCAGCCTATCTGGCCGGTCTCGGGGTAGGCGTGTGGCAATCGGAAGCGGAAATCGCGGAAAAATGGATACTCGATCAGGAATTCAAGCCTCAATTACCCAAAGAACAGTCTGATGCTCTACTTACCGATTGGCATCGCGCGGTAAAAAGATCGCAAGGTTGGCAGGAGTGAAAATCAGAGATGCTCGACAGACTCGGCGAACAGAATGGTGTGCCTCTCAGGATGATTGGAAGGGGACTGAATCAATGAAGCGTTTTTACAATCTCGCTGGAATCGGTCTGTTCCAAACGACCCGTTTTCGACAGACGGTCGTTACCCTCTGCTTTCTTGTTGTGACTGCTGTTGATCTTGCCGCAGGTGAAAATCCGCCCCAAAAAACTACTGAGGTTCCAGCCGCTTTCCAAAAGATCACAAAGCAGGCAGTCCCATTAAACCGACAAAAAACGCTGTTTCTGGACAGAAAAGAAAAGTGCCTTTACCTGCAAGGAACAGTTGTCCTCGATTCGGGACTGCTTGAAATGCTCTGCTGTCGTGAACAGACCAAGGAACATGAATCGATTATCGCAGTCAACTGCAAAGCGTTTCCGATCCACACTGGACTGCTGGCGTTGAAAGCAAAGCCGGGAAGACCGGTTTCATTCAATCCGAAGTACCAACCACCCACGGGAGAAAAGATTGCCATCTTTGTTATTTATGTCAACCAGAAAGGAAAGTTGATCCAGCAGGATGCCCATCAATGGGTGCGTTCTGTCACCAGAAGGTATTTTTTCACGCCACTTGCCAGGCAGCCAGTCGATTTGACGATTCCCGAAAAGTGCAACATGAAATACGATCGCAGACGGCGAGAACTGCTCTATTACGGCACGATGAGCCCCGATGAACTGAAACGACTGCAACAACTCAGCAAAGATAAAAAATATCGCGAGGCTCTCCAAAAAATCTATCAGCTTTCCCAGCCCCACTTACTGCAGGCGGATTGGGTTTTTGCGGGAAGCCTGTTTCAGAAGGACCCCCAAACCGGCGAACAGCGATATCTTGCGGAGGGCGGAGATTACATCTGTGTCGCCAATTTTGCCTCTGCAATGATCGATGTCGCCATCCCAAGCAGTGCATCTGACGCCAATCGGGGTTTTGAAGCCAATAGTGATCTGGTTCCACCACCCGGCACGCCGGTTCTGCTGAAGCTGCAAAGGGCAGTTGATTCAAAACAGGGAAAATAGGGGATTGACAGAGAGCGGGCTTGCTTTTCCTGCTTGTCAAATCGGGCAAGTTGGCCAATTTTTTCCTGGCAATCCCAATAAAACTGATGCACCAGTTTTCCGTCCCCCCGGTTAAAGCATGATTTTCTTCCGATATCAGGACGAGTATAGATATATCACGAAAGATGCCGTAGCCGATTCCGCACGAAGCGATACTGAAAAGGTTCTGCCTGTTATCAACGCCCCATCACCCGGTAATCAGATCAAAAAAAAGAGTATTCATTTGCAGGGATGTTATTGAGAATATAGCAAATCGTTCCAGAAAACGGCCGCTGTTCTGATGGACTCACCGTATCGCTGCGGTGTAGTTGAGAGCGGGCGTGTCGCTCCCCGTTTTGGGGGCTGGGTTTGTATAAGAGACATATCGTATGTCACGGACCGACATAAGCTGTCTAATTTCTGATAGAGCCGGGTGTTAACCTGAGGATATTTCTCATGATGAGAGAGTATCGATCTTCCAAGCGTCAGCCTGGCACACGACGTCGAAATGTCGCTGCAGCCATGATCGCTGGAGGAGCGCTTGCATTTTTATACTATAGTTTTGAACCAGCCGCCGCCGAAGACAACCACCCTGTTAATGTCGCTTCAATTGGACAGGACGATCTGACCAGCCCCCCCCGTACAGTTCTGCAATCACAAACAGAGACTGACACCGTACCTGATCCAGCCTCAAACGAACCAACTTCCACTGCAGGAAACAACAGTGCTTCGGATCTGACGAATCGTTATGCCATGCTTTATACGGTCAGCCAGTTGGAGCGAGGAATTGAAAAGCTGGAGAAACATGATTGTTACTCCGTCATTTTTGAGCGTCTTGAGCGAATCAACGGTGAATTGCATGATCAACAGGAAATTGAATTGAAAGTCCGGCACAATCCGTTTTCTGTTTACATGAAGTGGCGTTCCGGAGACAAGGGGCGGCAGCTGCTGTTTTCGGAAAAAGAGACTGACGGCCGTATGCTCGTAAAACTGGGCGGGTTGAAAGGACGTTTTCTTCCAACAATCAAACTCGATCCGAATGGGGATCGAGCCATGGCTGAGTCTCGCCATTCTGTTGCTCAGGCGGGCATTGTAAATCTGGCACGCGAAATCATTCTCAACCGTAAAAGAGATTTGAAGCTCAAACAGATGCCCAGTTGTGTGATTACAGAGGACGTAAAATTTGATAACCGGCCCTGCACACAGGTTATTGTCGAATACCACTCAGCAAAGGACTCGCCAGTTTATCGTCGAACAATCACAATGATCGACCAGGAACTGCTTATTCCCGTTTATGTGCGGAATTATACCTGGCCAACCGAAGATACCGTTGATCTCGAAGAAGAGACACTCATCGAATGCTACTGCTTCAGGAATCTTCGACTGGACGAACAACTGGCTGATACAACCTGGGACAAAACCAATCCCCGTTACCGTTTTGTCCGATGAGCTTCGAGCAGCACACGATCTGCCATGAAGACGTGTTGACGAACTGAGATCATCATTTACCAGAGCCCACAGAATTTGATTCTGCGGGCTTTTTTCTGTTCGGAATCAGATCCATCAGAATCGGATCAGAATCAGCATCTCGCAACACATCATTGTGAGCGAGCAGGAATATCCTGCCGATTCAGCTCACATGCCCGCCCACTACAGTTGTTCGACAGCAGGGATATCACCGCATGCCTGCCATAACTTCCTGAATACCAGACAGTTGCAACAATGATGTCCAGACGGTAACGAACAGGATCCCGTCAATCCTCTTTCCGGGTTCTTCTGTTCTTTCCCACAAGCCTTGACTACTCCAATCTGCAAAATCGTTTCATCCGGACTCGATTGTCAAAAGTCGTGCCAACCTGAAAAGAAACAACATCAAATTGCCTTGCCCTGACCTTATGCTTGGTGCAACAGGAAGTAGGAAGTCCGTCGATTGGCTCTTTTTGAGGCAACGATCGCGGTGATGGTGTTGCATCGCCAAATCGACTGACAAGGGAAACAAGGGATCGTATTTATCAGGAAGGCCGATTATCTCGGCGCATTTCGGGGATATGAAATGCTGGTATTAAGCAGAAAACAGGACGAGAAAATCATCATCGGAGATAACATCTCCCTGATGGTCATTTCCATTCAAGGTGACAAAGTTCGATTGGGGATCGAAGCTCCCAAGGATGTCAGCATCCATCGACAGGAAGTTTACGACGCGATTCAACGTAAAAACTTCGAAGCAGAAGAAGGCAGCGTCAGCGATCCAAAAGATGCCTGAGCGAAGCGGATATGAACCGTTCCCATGCATACCTTTTGCATCAATAGCGGTTGGCGGTTCCGCGCGGTCTGTTCACAAAATCTTCTACGCTTCCCGCTTGAACTCTCCCGTACGCCCGCCCGATTTTTCCAGGAGGTGAATCGGGCCGATTTCCATGCCCCGATCGATCGCCTTGCACATATCGTAAATTGTCAGCGCAGCGATCGAAACCGCGGTCAAAGCTTCCATCTCGACGCCTGTTTTCCCATGAAGCGAAACGGTTGCGGTAATGATCACACGATCCGGCTGCATCGGTTCGATTTCAATCGCGGTCGATTCCAACGGCAGCAGGTGGCACAGTGGAATCAACTCGGCTGTCTGTTTCGTGGCCATGATTCCCGCCAATCTGGCCACTTCAAAAACATTCCCCTTTTTG
>JALWSL010000711.1:0-3613 GCA_027080405.1 Planctomycetaceae bacterium | reverse complement strand
TTGAAATCATTGGCGATAATCTTTCGAAGCGTTTCGGGTTGCATTCGTATCAGGCCCCGGGCAACAGCGACACGGTGGGTCATCTCCTTGTTTCCCACGTCCACCATCCGGCTTGCTCCCTGTTGATCAAAATGTGTCAACTCATTTGCGTTATCCGTCATCTTGGTTTCCAATTGTCGCTCTATTCAATGAAACAGAACCGGGGGGAGAGGAACAGTAGAAGCTCCAGCATTTCAAAACAAGGAATCACTGGCCGGGAACGAATTTTCCCGGTTGCAGGCATCAATCGTTCCCGGTCTATGAGGGCAAGCTATCGGCTTCTTCCAGTTCGTCAGCAGTATGAACCAACGCGGCAAGGATATCCATCGTGGTGATGATACCGGTCAACTCCGTACTGATGGTGGTAACGGGAACGCGATGGGTGTGAAAACTGCACATCAGACGGGCAACATCAATCAAGGATGCATTTTCCGTAACCGACGGGGCATTTCTGGTCATCCTCTGCGAAACCGTTTCCTTTTCAATTTTATTTTCGAGAATATGATTCATCGCTTCTGCGGTGACAATACCGGAATCCGCATCCGGATGTAGCCGTTCGAATTTTGTGGTGGTATCTTTCAGTCCCGTCAAGTCACGCAGGGAAAAGGTGCCGACCAGTTTGCCCTGACAATCGAC
Organism: Planctomycetaceae bacterium; assembly: GCA_027080405.1. Classification (GTDB taxonomy): domain Bacteria; phylum Planctomycetota; class Planctomycetia; order Planctomycetales; family Planctomycetaceae; genus Rubinisphaera. Next base: position 2,938 of record JALWSL010000711.1, on the reverse strand, counting down.
AACGGGGGCACCAGAGTGCTTGTGCGATTTCAACAGTTCAGTTGCCTCTTCAAGCGTCATTGTGTCTGTCAGGACAACGACATCCTGACACATCACATCACGCGCCTGCAAAGTTCCCAATCGACCTGGCATTTTACTCATGACTGGCTCCTGACCGGAGGTTCTTCATACTCACCACTCTGTTGATCTGTTGGCACCTTCCCGAATTGATCCAACACGGCCTCATCGCCATTTCATCCAGAAACAGCCAGAGTCGTTGCCAATCAACTTCCTGATACAACATTACGATAACGCGCCAGGGCCATTAATGGAAAGTAAATCGGGTAAAGATGGTACCGCAGGTAGAAGACCCGTGGAAATCCAGTTCCCGTAAACTCCGGCTCCTTCCAGATTCCATTTTTCTGTTGCGTTTTTATCAGGTACTCGATTCCCCGCTGAACAGCCTCGGTTTTCCCCTGATTAACGGCCAACAGGCCCATAATTGCCCATGCCGTCTGGGAGGGAGTCACGTTCCCCGTTCCCCTCAGGGCAGGATTTTCGTAGGTTTCGGGCGTCTCTCCCCAACCGCCATTGTGTTGTTGGACAGATTTGAGCCAATGAGCCGCATCGAGTAAACGCGGGTCTTCGGGATCGACACCGATCGCGGTTAATCCGACCAGAACCTGCCAGGTTCCATAAATGTAATTCACCCCCCAGCGACCGTGCCAGCTTCCGTCTTCCTGTTGTTCATTCCAGATGAAATTGATGGCTTTTTCTACGGCAGGGTGAGAACGATCGACTCCCAGCATTGCCAGCGCTTCCAAAACACGCGCAGTGATATCGGCAGTGGGCGGATCGATCATGGCGTTATGATCGGCAAACGGGACGCGTGTGAGAATTTCCTGATTATTGTCGGAATCGAAAGCGCCCCAACCTCCGTTCCCGGATTGCATGGCCAGCAGCCACTGCACGCCTCTGCGTAACGCATCGAGCGTCGGTTGCAAGCGGGTGACATCGGCGATCGCGCTGTGCCAACGCTTTGTTTTCCCGGAAACAAGGGTGGTCAACTTCGTCTCTTCCTTTTCCTCGGAACTTGGAACGAATTCTGCAAACCAGTCTGCGTACAAATCGTTGGGAAGATTTTTCGAAAGGGCCATCAACACCATGGCGGTGTCGTCGATGTCGGGATAGAACTCGTTGTTGTATTCGAAATACCAGCCACCCGGTTCCGTCTGCGGGTGAGTGATACTCCAATCCCCTGGTGAGCGGACCTCTTTGCTCCGTAACCAGTTGGCCGCTTTTTCGAGTGCCTGCTCACATTCCGTCTGACCGGCTTCAGCTATCGCCAGTGAGGCAATCGCCGTATCCCAAACCGGGGAATGGCATGGTTGCAGGTGAATTGTTTCTTCGACCTGCTGCCCCGTTTTCTCGGCCGATTCCTCAAACTCCATCTGGCTGACCAGGTTCGCTTGAGCGTTTCGGTTGTCAAGAATCAGTTCATCCAAATGCTTACGGGTGGTGACAAACTCTTCGGAGTCCTCCTCAAATCCAAGCGATTTCAGCGCAACAAGCGACCAGATAATGGGTGGAAAGATTGCACCGGGTCCATCGCTTTTACGAAAACGCTCCAGCATCCAACTGGCTGCAACACGAATTCCTTTCTTCCGGTAGGGAGGGAAACCAAGTTTCTCGAACAGCTTGTAAGTACGGTCAACCTGCCGAAAAATCCATGCCCAGGGAACCCAGGTTTTATAACTTAACTCATCCACTTTCCCGGTCACATCCGGTACCGCTTTCAATTTCTGCGGCGAATCGACGAACAGCTCGTCAATCAATAATTCTTCAGGCAATTGCCGCTGAGGTTTGTAGGCCCATAACAGACTGAGCGGGACAACAATGGTTCTCGACCAGGCAGACATATCGTAGATAGTGACTGGAAACCAGCGGGGAAGCAATGTCAATTCCGGCGGGACAGCCGGGCATTGCCTGTAACCAAGTTGTCCCAGCAAGGCCATGTAATAACGGGTGAAACTGTTGATCCGTTCTGCCCCACCTGCATCGAGAATCGCAGTTCGGGCACGAATCATGTAATCTGCTTCGCAGGAATGCCCCGCGATTTTGAGTGCCCAGTACGCCTTCACCGAAGCGCTCATTTCAAGAGGCCCACCCGGATAAAGCGACCATCCCCCATGTTCAGCCTGTTGCTGCATAATATAGCGGGCGGCCAATTGCACATTCCGGGACTTTTCCTCCCCAAGAAACGCCAGTAAAAGGATGTATTCCGATTCGAGAATCGTATCCCCTTCCAGTTCCCCAACCCAATAGCCCTGTTCATGCTGGCGATCGCAAAGAAACCCGATCGTGGAAGAGATCGCCTGTCCGAGCGGAGATTCATCTTTCTCAATCTGTTCCCAGCGTGGTTCCTTGAGAGCAGGATCGATCAGCCGCTGCGACCCGGACGTTCTATTGTGCTCGTGCTGGTTATCGATGCGATAAAAGCGGGCATCCTGTCCTCCTGACTCCATCTCCGTCTACTCCATAATCCGGGGATCTTCTGATTCGGGAATCTCTCTTTGCTCCAAACGAATACGGCCATTCCTACCTGTACCGTCCGGACATGCTCCACTGATGGCAGACAAGAACGTCTCCCCCACAAATCAAGAAAATGCAATGAACCGGCGGAGATTCCCGTTAAACCAAACGTGACCGGAAGTATATGGTTATTTTCCAATCCTGTCACCAGAGTTTTGATTGAGACAGAAGATTTTGCACAAATGTCCGCTCCTGTTGCTATATGGGAAACTGTTACCACATGGAAACTGTTCGATCGATTGGAGCGGGTTGTTCAAAAGGTTCATCTTACTGCCACAAACAGATGAGCCCCACTTATCTCATTCAACAATCTGGCAATGTCGATCCATCATGGTGGATAATGCTGTTTGACCAGACGATTTTCTCC